>CAIZMD010000214.1 GCA_903933995.1 uncultured Bacteroidota bacterium | reverse complement strand
TTTCATTTCTGTAAAATGGGTTTGGTAGTCTTTGGTTTCTGGCAATGCTTGTTCCATAACTAAGTATGGTTTTAACTTGCATGCCAATTTTATTATTTCATTACTGGCATAGGTATCTCGAATAGGGTTATGTTGTTCTGTTTGAATTATTCTGAAATACAGTTTATTGGTATTGCGGAATTGAACCAATACACGAAAAGGTTTTTCTGGAATATTTACCCTTTCTGTTTGAGTGCTAATGCTAACGGTTTGAATGGATTTTTTTAGATTGTCCATTTCAGGACTTGCAGGATGATTTTTGCCAAATTTATTTTCAACCTCGTCAATGATTTTCATAGCTGAAACATATTTCCATCTAAAACTGCTGTCATAATTTGGGAGATATTTAGAAGCGTCATCAGCAAGGTTTTGGGCCAACACAAAGAAGGCTTTGGCTGAAACGGGAACATCAGAAAGACTAGTAGTAATGTATTTTAATGATGCCATCCGGGCCTCTCGTTTTTGGGGAATATTACCAAAACGATACACCCAATCAATTCTTTCTAAGTCAATATCTACCAGTGCGGAAAGGTTTTTATTCTTTAAATGAAAACGAATCAGTTGCTGGAAAATTTGTAAACTTATCCATGCATGAGAACTGCTATCGGTTGTTTTAAAAGTTGCTTGACTAAATACTTTAAAATTGTCTAAAGCTTTTGGGTCAATGATTACATATGGCTCTAGTGGTTGGTTAATCCGGCCCTCTTGCGTTTTAAAAAAGTCTAATGCTTTGTGTGCAACCAAATCATAAAGAGTTGGTCTTAGTTCTGATGCATTACCTTTTTGTATTAGTGGTGCTAAGTTCTCAAGATTAGCTGTTGCCAATTTATTTCTTGGATCTAAAGCTAGTAGGTATGATTCTTGAATTTTTTGAAATATATCTGTATAGCTCCATGTTTGAATATCTTTTTTATTGCTGCTTTTGCTAGTTGCTCTATTATATAATTTGGTCCTGTTTACATTTAAAAATATTTGAAATTCCTTGGCAATTAATAGGTGATACATGGATCTAAAAACACTGTCTTTTGTTCCATTTAATTTGATTTCTAAAGCTTTTATACGTTGGTTAATATCTGTTTCACTAACTCTGTCTTCCAATTTCAATAGATACACCAAGGTTTTTAATTGTTGCACCTGATTGCCAGCTTGGATGGTTTGAGCTTCCAATTGTTTCACTTTGCCCAAAGCAGATTTAGTCAAGTTCTTATTGATCAAACTATCTATCTCTTTCCATTGCTTTTTATAAGCTAATGCTGGAGCTTGGGCAGAAAGCCATCCAGATACCAACAAACATCCTATTCCTATAATCAGTCTTTTTAAAAGCATAGTTTCTTTTTTACCACTGGCAATTATGATGCAAATCTCTCAGTCTTTGCACAAACGAAAATACCCATTAACATTCTCTTATGGGTATGCAATAAAAAATCCCGGTCTTTTGGACCGGGATCAATATTAAAAAGTTTGAAGCTTATTTTTTCAAAGCAGCTGCCATGGTAATACCAATATCAGCTGGGCTAGCTACCACTTCAATACCACATTCTGCCATAATTTTCATTTTGGCTTCTGCAGTATCATCGGCTCCGCCAATAATAGCTCCTGCGTGACCCATACGACGTCCGGGAGGCGCTGTTTGACCAGCAATGAATCCTACTACAGGTTTGGTTTTATTGTCTTTGATCCAACGGGCTGCATCGGCTTCCATGCTGCCGCCAATCTCACCAATCATGATGATACCGTCAGTTTCTGGATCGTTCATCAACAATTCAACCGCTTCTTTGGTTGGTGTTCCAATAATTGGGTCTCCACCAATACCAATGGCTGTGCTGATTCCCAAACCGGCTTTCACCACTTGATCAGCAGCTTCATAAGTAAGGGTACCGCTTTTTGAAACAATTCCAATTCTACCTGCTTTGAAGATAAAGCCTGGCATAATGCCCACTTTAGCTTGTTCTGCAGTAATCACACCTGGACAGTTTGGTCCAATCAAACGGGTGCTAGTGCCTTGCAAATAGTTTTTCACTTTTACCATATCCTGAACAGGAATGCCTTCTGTGATACAAACTACCAGTGCAATTCCTGCATCAGCAGCTTCCATAATAGCGTCTGCTGCAAATGCTGGTGGTACAAATATGATACTCACATTGGCGCCGGTTTTTTTAACCGCATCGGCCACTGTGTTAAAAACTGGCTTGTCCAAATGGGTGCTGCCACCTTTGCCAGGTGTAACGCCACCAACCACATTGGTTCCGTATTCAATCATTTGGGTGGCATGGAAAGTACCTTCCGTACCAGTAAATCCCTGAACAATGATCTTAGAGTCTTTATTAACTAAAACTGCCATGACTATTAAAAATTTGCGGCAAAAATAGGTGAAAACCGTTAAGTCTTTGGGTAAAGCACCCTAAACTTTGGGAAATTTTGCGCAAACGTTCACTTCCTGTTTTTACAATTTGTAAAATGCTCGGCTGTCCTTGCCGTTTTTAGAACTCACTTTTAGGTAATAAGGTCCCTTGGGCAATAATTCGGTATTGATTTCCAACACATTATTGCCTTGAATCAATTGTTTGGTCAAAGTTCTTTTTAATTGACCATAGATATCATAAATGGAAACCTCGGTATCTGTTTGGTTATTCCTGCTCCAAATGGTCAAAATCATTCTATAAGCCACTGGATTTGGGTTAATACTCACAATTCTAATATAGTCTTTAGGCGCCTGTGGTAAATTGGTACTATCCTGTAACATCACTGGTTTGCATAGTTCTGCCTCGCAGCCATTGGCTGTTTTGACTTTCAAACAGACCGTATATGCCCCTTGAATAGGGTATTCTTTTAGTGGTTTTACTTGGTTGCCAGATAGGGTAGTATTGTCTCCAAATTTCCAAGTTCTTGACACAATGCTATCATTGGCGGCGCTGCTCAAACTGCTATTAAACTGTACTTTTTTGGTTCCAGTTCTTTCTGCACTGAATTGAATTTTTACAGCACAATCAGGTTTGGGTATTTGAATAGTGATGGCGTACTTACTTTCACAACCCTTTTTGGTCTTGATATACAATATCACCGTATAGCTTCCGCCTCTTGCATAGGTATGTGGAGGATCAATCCTGTTTCCGTCTTGAATGCCTGAACCATCTCCAAAGATCCAGTATCGGTTGATAATGCTATCTCCTGGGCCAGCTATCGCGTCAGCACTATTGAATTTTACTTGATTTTGTTCTTGTTTAAAATTGAAGAAGGCACGGCAATTGGTAGGTATAGGCTGGGGCGATGTAGGTTTGATAATTACGGAATCTGTATATGTACTTTTGCAACCGCTTTTTGTGGTAATAATCAAATTGACTTTATAAGTTCCTGGTACAGCCCTATAGGTATAGGAAGGATTAACCACATTACCTACTAGTGCTATAGTGTCCTTTCCATTTAAATAATACCAGAACCTATTTATGATGCTATCTCCTGAAAATGCACCTACTGATTTTTCACTATTGAAATAAACAGTTGAATCTTTAATAGTAGTGCTGAATACTGCCTTGCAATTTGTAGGCGTGCTTACACTATCCTTAATATTGAAACTGAGACAATATTTGCTTTCACATCCAGCCTTTGTTTTGATATACAGGCAAGCTTGATAAGAACCTGCTTTTGCATATTCATGCATTGGGTCTATACGATTGCCAGATAAAATGGAACTACTGTCTCCAAAGCCCCAAGACCTACTGATAATGCTATCTCCAGGGCCAGCCGCAATGGATTCAAAGCTTTTAAACTTAACAGACTTTCCAGTAATGTTGATGGCAAAAAAGGCTTTGCAATTATTGGGAACTGTTGGAGGAGGAACACAGATGACAAAATTGCTTTCCACAATATTGTTGAGTGTAACATTGGGGTCTTTAATGATGACTGTGCCGTTGCAGTTTTCTACTGCAATTTTTAATTTGCGAATATCGCCGCCAAGGCATTTTAAAGTATCTATATAATAACCATTGGGATTGGTTAAAACAGTATGGGTGATAAAACAACCAGTTGCACTATTGAGACTATCTGTTGAAATAGTTACTTTTTTATTGGCAATGGGTTTTTGATTAGCGTCTTTGACCGTTCCTTTCACAATAACGGTATTGGCTAAGACCGTATTCACAAGGAACAAGCAACAAATGGCAATGGAACCGAGAAAGTTTTTCATATCCGTATGTTTTGGTAAAAAATAGATACTCCTAGTTTTGAAAATGCAGCTTAACTGCTGGATAAAACCAGAAATTCTATTGTTATGCTTGTTTTTGAAAGCCAATCCTTACTTTTGCGCCTGCTTAAACAAGAATAAAAAACTATAATTATGGCAAATACAGCCGACATCAGCCGTGGAATGATCCTGAAACTAGACGGAAGTCTGTATTCAGTTGTGGAATTTGGTGAAAACAAGACAGCCCGTGCAGCCGCTAAGGTTTGGGCCAAATTGAAGGGTGTTGATAACAAACGCTCTATTGAAAAGACTTGGAACAGTGGTGAAACCGTTTATCCAGTAAGGGTGGAAAAAAAGACTTTCCAATACCTGTACAAAGATGAAAGTGGTTACAACCTAATGAATAATGAGACTTTTGAGCAAATTGCTTTGGGAGAAGAAATGATTGACGCGCCTCAGTTCTTAAAAGACGGTTCTGAAGTATTTGTATTCATCAACACAGAGACTGAATTGCCAATTGGAGCTGAATTACCAGAGAAAATTGTCATGAAAATCACTTATTGTGAGCCAGGTTTAAGGGGTGATACTGCAACAAGGGCCTTGAAAGCGGCTACTGTGGAAGGTGGAGCTACTGTAATGGTTCCTCTATTTGTAGAAGACGGTGAGCTGATTCGCGTAAACACCAAATCTGGTGAATATGTAGAGCGCGTTAAAGAATAATTAACTTGAATTCTTATATCAAATGGCAGCTATAGGCTGCCATTTGTCATTTAAATAGGGTAATTTTTGGTGCCGGAACTAGTTGTCCCCATTTTAAAGAAAATAGCCATTTTTACCAAAAAAGGGCTATTTTGCCCCCCGATTTGACCTAAATCAACCGTTTTTTTATCAAAACCTGCCATTTATGGACTTAAAGCAAATTCACGAATTAATCAAAATCATCAATAAAAGCAATATTGGTGAAATCAGTATAGAAGATAAAGATGGTAAAGTAACCATCAAGCAAAAAGAAGAGCCAGTGGTTAACGTTACTGCCGCTCCTAGTCATCAAGTGTATACCACTGCTGCTCCAGTAGCTGCTCCAGCTCCTGCTGCTGCACCTGTTGCTGCTGCTCCTGCTGAAGCACCAAAGGCGGATAACTTGATTACTATTAAAAGTCCTATGATTGGAACATTCTACCGTAGGCCTTCTCCAGACAAACCCATTTTTGCTGAAATTGGAACTGAAGTAGCTCCTGGCAAAGTGGTTTGTATCATTGAAGCCATGAAGCTGTTCAATGAAATTGAAAGTGAAGTAAGTGGAACCATTGTCAAAATTTTGGTGGATGATGCAAGTCCAGTAGAATATGACCAGCCCTTATTCTTGGTTGAGCCAACTAAATAGTTGCTACCACTTTATTTTTTCATCAAATTGAATCCATGTTTAAAAAGATATTGATTGCCAACCGTGGTGAAATTGCCCTTAGAGTGATTAGAACCTGTAGGGAAATGGGTATTAAAACCGTTGCGGTCTACTCAACAGCTGATAAAGACAGTTTACACGTAAAATTTGCCGACGAGGCAGTTTGTATTGGTAAACCTCAGAGTTCAGATTCTTACCTGAATATTCCCCATATCATGGCTGCTGCTGAAATCACCAATGCCGATGCAGTACATCCAGGCTATGGCTTTTTAGCGGAAAATGCCAAGTTCTCTCAAATTTGTGCCGATCATGGCATTAAGTTTATTGGTCCAACTCCTGAGATGATCAATAAAATGGGAGACAAAATCACCGCCAAAGAAACCATGATCAAAGCTGGGGTTCCAGTTGTACCAGGTGGTGAAGGTTTATTAGAAAGCATTGAGGAAGCAAAGGAATTGGCTAAAGTAGTAGGCTACCCTGTAATCCTTAAAGCAACTGCTGGTGGTGGGGGTAAAGGAATGCGCGTGGTTTGGAATGAAGAAGAAATTGAAAAAGCCTATACCACAGCCAAAATAGAAGCTGCTGCTTCTTTCAAGAACGATGGCATTTACATGGAGAAATTTGTGGAAGAGCCTCGTCACATTGAAATTCAAGTAGCCGGTGACCAATATGGAAATGTATGTCATTTGAGTGAGCGTGATTGCTCTATTCAAAGACGTCACCAGAAATTAGTAGAAGAATCTCCTTCTCCTTTTATGACACCAGAACTTAGGCATAAAATGGGAGAAGCCGCTATTAAAGCTGCATCTGCTATTAATTATGAAAGTGTTGGTACCATTGAGTTCTTGGTAGACAAGCATAGGAATTTCTATTTCATGGAAATGAATACCAGGATTCAGGTAGAACACTGCGTAACGGAAGAAGTTGTCAGCTTTGACTTGATTAAGGAGCAGATTAAAATTGCTATGGGTGAAAAAATTTCTGGTAGAAATTATGAGCCCCAAATGCACGCTATTGAATGCCGTATTAATGCGGAAGACCCATACAATGACTTTAGACCATCACCAGGTAAAATTACCGTATTGCACACACCAGGCGGGCATGGTGTAAGGGTAGATAGTCATGTCTATGCAGGTTATGTGATTCCTCCTTATTATGATAGCATGATTGGTAAGCTGATTACTGTTGCTCAAACCAGGGAAGAAGCCATTGATACCATGTATCGTGCTTTGAGTGAATACGTGATTGAAGGCGTTAAAACCACCATTCCTTTTCACTTACAATTGATGCAAAACGAAGATTTTAGAAAAGGTAATTTCACTACCAAATTCTTGGAATCTTTCAAAATGAAATAAACATTGGGGTCACCCTTTGCAGATATTCTTGTTAACCGAATAGTCCCCGCCACAACGGGGATTATTTATTTACAACCTGTTCTGGATAGAGTTGGTTCTCTTTAAAAAAGTTGATGGCCATTACCAATTGATCTTCAGTAAGGCCACTTGCCTTATGGCGATTCTCTCTGACCTGATACATGGCTACTGTTTTGCGAATTTTATTAAAATCCGTTTCAGGCATGGCAGAAATAGCCAATGCTTCTTTTTGCTTGTAGAATTCTGTTTCAAAAATCATATCGGCTTGTCTGCCATTAATTCCCAGTTTGTCTATTAATGATTTTCTATATTTTGTCTTCATTAATTGAAGCGCTCTTGCCAAGCTTAAGGTATCATATGCCTTGTTATAAGAAAGGGTAATAGCTTCACAAGGTGTGGGGTGCTCATCTCTGTTCTTTTTAAATTCTGCCAATGATTTCAATTGCTGGTCTGACAATTTTAATGCCTTATATCGTTTGATAACTTCCTTGTCTAGTTCCCCTTTGGTGGCAAAGACTTCATTGGTATTGTTGTCAATACTAATGAGTTCCTTGGTGGCCCATAAATCTATATCGCCAATTTTATTGGCAACATCTTCCGCTATATTAAACTGTTTCATCAAAGCTTGTTTATCGCAATAGCCAAAAAGCTCCCTCTGTTCTTCGGGTGTTCTATTTTGAGCCATCCCCATTTGGGCAACTAAAACAAAAACAAAAAAGCTGGAACAGATTTGATAGATCTTTTTCATAACTGATATTTATGAATTGAAAATACAACAACCAACCTATATAAAACAAGAAGGCACTCCCTTGGAAGTGCCTTCTTAACATCTTGTTTAGGTATGGGCTTATTTTTTGCCTCCACCGCCACGTCCACCGCCACCACCTGGGCCGCGTTGCATAGACATAGATTCAATTACTTTTTTAGCTAGATCAGCAGGCAATGCTTTTTCCAAACGCTTGTTGCGCTCGTCGGTCATAGCTTTCATCAAAGTAGGTCTGTCAGCTTCACTAGCTTCTCTTAGCGCCATCATTTTTGGACGCATGTCATTGTTAATAGCAATCACAGAGTCAACTTGAACATCATTAAGACCCATGCCTTTGTACCTTTCTTTCATCATAGCGGCACGTTGTTCAGGAGTCATTTGTTGACCACCACCTGGAGGCTGGGCCATCAGGGTGTTGAATGAGCAAACCAGCACAAGGGCTAGCAATGCAATAAATTTTTTCATACTTGGAGTTTTTAGTTTGATAACTGTTTCAAGTTAGGAAATCATTTTCTTCCTAAAGGAATTATCGGTGGAACCCTATTTTTTCCCGACCAGTAATTGTTAAAAAAAAGCCCTGAACCAGAAGGAACAGGGCTTTTTCACTCAAGTCAAAAACAATTATCTCAACAATAACATCTCACGATATTTAGGCAATGTCCAGATTTCATCGTCAACCAATGCTTCTAATTTGTCAACATGGTAACGGATCAAATCAAAGTAGGCAGCCTTTACTTTGCTTTCATAAGCAATAGCTTTTTCACGTGTATTGGAAATATTGTTGGCTACTTTTCTAGCTTCAACCATGGCCAATACATTTTCGTGTACTACTTGAATATGCTCACTTACTTGTTTCAACAAGCTCAGCTGAGATGCATAAGCAGCTTCTGGTAATCCAGCTTCTTTTAGACCATTAACGTTTTTCAACAAATCGTTTTGGTATTTGATAGCTGCAGGAATAATGTGATTCAAAGCAAGATCACCAATGATACGACCTTCAATTTGAACTTTCTTCAAGTAGTTTTCCAGTTCAATTTCATGACGTGCTTCCAATTCAATATGGTTATAGATATTATTGGATTCAAATAGGTGTTTGGCTTTATCTGTAGTCAAAGCATCAAATGCCAAAGGAGTTGTTTTCACATTAGGAAGACCTCTTCTTTCTGCTTCTTTAGCCCACTCTGCACTGTAACCATCGCCTTCAAACAAAACAGTTTTGCTTTCAACAATGTATTTCTGAATCACGTGCATGATAGCTATTTCTTTCTTGTCACCTTTTTCAATCAAACCGTCTACGTCTTTCTTGAATTGCTTCAAGGTAGCAGCCATGATGGTGTTCAAAGTAATCATTGGATTAGCACAGTTAGCAGTAGAACCAACCGCACGGAATTCAAATTTATTACCAGTAAAGGCAAAAGGAGAAGTACGGTTACGGTCTGTATTATCCAATAACAATTCTGGAATGCTACGGTGTAAATCTAATTTCAAGATAGCTTCATCTTGTTCGTCAAATTTATCGCCAACCCTAGACTCAATATCTTCCAATACCTTGGCCAAGTACTGACCAACGAATACAGAGATAATAGCTGGAGGAGCTTCATTGGCACCCAAACGGTGATCGTTACCAGCAGATGCAATAGATGCACGCAGGATATCAGAATAATCATGAACTGCTTTGATGGTATTGACAAAGAAAGTCAAGAACATCAAGTTGGTTTTTGGTGTCTTTCCTGGAGCCAATAAATTCACACCAGTATCAGTAGCCAAACTCCAGTTATTGTGCTTACCACTACCGTTAATGCCAGCAAATGGTTTTTCGTGCAACAATACACGTAAGTGGTGTCTTTTAGCAACACGGCTCATGATGTCCATCAACAAAATGTTGTGGTCAACAGCAATATTTACTTCTTCAAAAATAGGAGCACACTCAAACTGAGCAGGTGCAACCTCATTGTGACGGGTACGTAAAGGAATACCTAATTTGTATGCTTCAGTTTCGTAGTCACGCATGAATGCATAGACTCTTTCTGGAATAGAACCAAAGTAATGGTCTTCTAATTGCTGTCCTTTAGCAGGAGCTGCACCAAATACGGTACGACCAGCTTGAACCAAGTCAGGACGTGCATTTGCCAAACCTTCATCAATCACAAAATATTCTTGTTCCCAACCTAGGGTTGCAGTAATCTTAGTAACATTCTTGTCAAAATAGTTAGCTACTTCTACAGCAGATTTGTTCAATGCTTCTAATGCTTTTAACAAAGGAGCTTTATAGTCCAATGATTCACCAGTATAAGAAACAAAGATGGTAGGAATACAAAGGGTCTTACCATGTCCAATTTCAATGATAAATGCAGGAGATGATGGGTCCCAAGCGGTATAACCACGGGCTTCAAATGTAGCACGGATACCACCGTTAGGGAAAGAAGAAGCATCTGGTTCTTGTTGAATCAATGCTGCGCCGTCAAATTCTTCAATTGCTGTACCGTCGCTTTTTAGGGTAAAAAAGCTATCGTGCTTTTCAGCAGTAGTTCCAGTTAATGGTTGGAACCAGTGTGTAAAGTGAGTTACTCCTTTTGATTCAGCCCAAGCGCGCATACCATTAGCAATGCTACCAGCTACACTACGATCAATTTTTTTGCCACCCTTGATACTTGTTACAAGGCTTTTGTAAGCTTCATCGCTCAAAAACTCTCTTGCGGTCTTGATAGTGAATACGTTTTCACCAAAAATTCCGGTGACTTTGGTACTACCGGCAGCATTAACTGCACCGGAATCAGCCGTCAGGCTCTCAATTGCTTGAAATCTAAGTGACATATTTTATTGATTTTGTGAAGATC
>CAIZMD010000213.1 GCA_903933995.1 uncultured Bacteroidota bacterium | reverse complement strand
TGCTGCACCAGGTACAATTGGACAAGACTCATCTGCATGTGAACAGGTCATGATGGCTGCAAACTTTTTGGCAGGATTTGGTGCATCCATATATTTTTTAGAGAAAGCCATGACAGCAGGCGCATCCTTAGCATAAATGACCGCGTATTGAGGATTTGTTCCTTCTGACTGTTTTGTAATTTCAAATCCAGCCTTAGTCAATGCCGTTACAGATCTTTGATTAAAGGCTGTTACTTCTAACCCACCTGAATAATTTTCAACAGATTTAATCCCATAATAGGATGCTGCTGCATAAGCCCATAATTGACTCATATGGCTTCTTCTAGAATTATGGGTACATATAAATATCAAATTTGCTTTTTTATCCTTTTTTAAAGAAGACTTGATGTATTGGGCCACTTTTTGCAGTTCTAGTTTTCTATCTTCTGGAATTGCGGCAAAGCCCTTTTCTGCGTTTTGTAAATAGCTGACAAGGCTTGGTAATAAAACGGGTTGGTTCTTGTCTTCTGTTGCAAATGAAGCAATGGCAAAAATTAGGAACGCAAGAAAAATACTAAGTTTTTTCATGATGATTTTTATTAAAATTAAAATGCTTTTTAAACTGTTTTTTTGTAATACTTATCTCTTAACCAAAATGCTACATTAACCAAAATAATCAAGGCGGGCACTTCTACCAATGGGCCAATTACGCCGGTAAATGCCTGACCGCTATTAATACCAAATACCCCAATAGAAACTGCAATAGCTAATTCAAAATTATTACCAGCAGCAGTAAATGCAATAGCAGTATTGGTTGAATAATCCGCTCCCATTTTTTTGCCAATTAAGAAACTGATAAAAAACATGATGGCAAAATAGATCAACATTGGAATGGCAATCTTAATCACATCAAATGGAATTTGAACTATCAGTTGCCCTTTTAAACTAAACATAACCACAATGGTAAATAGTAGGGCAATTAAAGTAATAGGAGATACAATAGGTATGAATTTTTGTTGAAACCAGTCTTCTCCCTTTAATCTAATCAAGGCATATCGGGTAATAAATCCTGCCACAAAAGGAACTCCTAAATAAATGGCTACACTCTCTGCTATTTGCCCAATAGTGATATTTACTTCTGTTCCCTTAATTCCAAAATAGGGTGGCAATACCGTAATAAATATATAAGCATATACACTATATAATAAGACCTGAAAAATACTATTTAGGGCTACTAATCCTGCTGCATATTCTTCTGCCCTCTGCCAAATCATTCCAAACAATCACCATGGCAATACATCTGGCCAATCCAATCAAAATAAGTCCAATCATATATTCCGGCTGATTGTGCAAGAATAAAATGGCTAGCACAAACATTAAGATGGGACCAATCACCCAATTCAATAAAAGTGAGATCCCCAATACCTTGGTATTTTTAAACACTTGACCCAATTGATCATACCTAACTTTTGTAAACGGAGGATACATCATCAAGATTAGTCCAATGGCCAATGGGATATTGGTAGTTCCTTCTGAAAATGAATTGATCAAATTGGAAGAAGATGGAATAAAATATCCAATAGATACCCCAATTGCCATGGCAAGGAAAATCCAAAGGGTTAAGTACCTATCTAAGAAACTTAATTTCTTTCTCTCAACAGCAGGTGCACAATTATTTGCAGACATGATAGTATGATTTAACAATTAGTCTTGCTCACTAAGACAATTTTATAAAGTAGGTACAAACTTATTCAATAATCACTTGGATTGAGCAGTTAATCATTACCCTACCGTTAATTCACCCTTTTTTCAAGTCAAAAAATGGGTGTAATAACCCTCATTGGTCTATTGCAAAATTTCAATGGCCTTTGTAATTTGAAAAAGCATTGGCGTCCCTGGCTAATGGATCATTAATGACCCAACATGCCAGTAACCAAATTACCAGACCAATTCTTAGAATTTAGCAGAAACCTGTTCTTTGTATGTAGGGGTATCTGGGTATTAATGGTCTTTCACTGTATGGCGATAATCGCCTTTCTTTTCTTGCCTCAAGGAACAGATGTCTTATTGCTTTTACTGGAAAATAGTTTTCAGGTGGGTAACCCCATAACCTTATTGTTTTTAATCATCGCTGTTTTCTTCTGGTCAATCTCTTCAGAGTTTTGCTGTAGGATGCTTTTATACATGACAGACAATTCAGGTCATTCTCTTTCTATAGCATCTGTACAATCTAGAAAATCATTACAGGTGCAATTGGCAAAATTTTGTTTGTACGCACCCATACTCATCTTGGGTATTGGTTTGGTCAAAGCCTATGTTCAAAATCAGTCTGATAGTGGTTTTCCACTTGCGGTATTATTGATACTTATAGCGCTGTTAACTGCATCATGTTGGTTGCTCTTTCAACTCTATCACGCCAAAAGAAAAATCCCCATATTTAGAAAATGGATGCGCTTATCTGCCAAAGAAGCATTTTGGACAGGGAAACTCTATGGCATTTTTAATCAATACAGAATTGATTTTCCTGCTGGCAGCTTACCTATTAAAGAAGACCATGGAACAAGCAAATCAATGGTTGAAAATGATCTACCCAGAGAAACGCCCTTACCCAATGGATCCTTTATCCCAGAAGGATTTGTTTTGATAGAACAGGGAATTTACCATCAACCCTATCCTACTCAAACCTGGGTCTTTAGGATTCCCTTGTCTTTTTACAGTTGCTTAATCAAGCAACTGCTGATCCTCTGTGCTATTGCGCTAAGCTTGGTCTTTGTATTTTCCTTGCTTCCATTACTTGCATATACCCTTATAGGAGCTGCAGCCCTGATCTGTTTTAGCTTTGGTTGTTGGCAATTGGTCTATGTTTTGTTAGATTTTCTGGATCAGGCCCAACCCTTGGGTAGGTTCAAATTCCCCTATCGTTTATGCGTTATTGGCTGGGTATTGTTATGTTCTTATCTAAATCAAGACCATCCCATTAGGGTACTCCAAAATGCAAGAACAGAACCGTCTCCATTGGTAACTACTCATTTTGATGCATGGGCTAAGCAAGTAGAATCAACCAGTCATGCAGATAGTATTCCTATTTATTTAATTGCTGCAGAAGGAGGGGCACTAAGAACTGGTGCATTTACTGCCTTGCTACTTTCTAAATTGGCCGATGCGGATCCTAGTTTCTCAAAGCGCGTCTATGCTTATAGTACGGTATCTGGCGGTAGCCTTGGCGCAGGATTTTTTCAAAGCATTCAGGAAATTAAAAACAGTTTGCCTGACCAAGAATTAAGTTCCATAAGTAAGCGGTTTTTTGAACTAGATTTTTTATCTGCAACTACGGGCAAATTGGTCTTTGCAGAAATAGTACAGTATTTGATTCCTTGGCATCTTCCTGTTTTAGATAGGGCCATTGCCTTGGAACAATCTTGGGAAAAGGGTTGGGAGGAAGCAACGCTGAACAGTAATATTCCCAATCATTTTGAGCAAGCAATTCCAAATTCTAATATCGCGCCAGCTGTATTATTTCAAACTGTTGAAGCGGAAACCGGTTTGCCCTGTGTTTGGAGTAACCTAAACTTGAACAATGTTATTCCTCTTTCAAAAGAACGAGACCTTGCTTCACGATATCCTGTTCCAATTGCTTTAAGTTCAGCAATCAACCTGAGTGCCAGATTTCCTTTGCTATCTCCTGCAGCCATGTTCTCAAATCAAATAGGTGATAGTAAAACAAGAAGACATTATGTAGATGGAGGTTATTTTGAGAACAGTGGTCAAGAAACCCTGCTGCAATTATTGCGCAAAATACCCTTTGAACAACATCCCAGATTGCAACCCAAGATCCTTTGTTTCAATTTTTCTGGTAAGGATGCTACTTTCAACAAAGGTATCCACTTGGCAAATGAATTTTCCGAATTACTACATGCGGTTTACCAAACTAGAAATGCTAGAACAACCCTTGCCATCAATAACTTAAATGAGTATTGCTTACAAAGGTTTGGACCAGCGCATTTGTTACAGCTTGAGCTAGACATCAATACAAAAAACTTACCCATGAACTGGGTACTATCACATACAGCCATGCAAAGAATTGACCTCTATTGTAATGCCATGGTTGAAAAAATCATTCCATTTATTTCATCACCAAAATAAGATTTCATGAAAACCATTGTTATTCTACTGAGTCTATTTTTCTTATTGCTTTTTAGCTCTTGTGCAGGTGTGAAAATTTATAGTGACCCAGAACTAAGCAAACCATCGGCTATTAAATTTCATTATCCAAAGCCTTTTTTATTGGTAGAGAAAAATGCCAATGCCAATGGTGGTAAAAAAGCAAGTATTGTGTATTTGCCAGATTTGTCTGAAGCATTTTATGCCAAAACAAAATCTGGTTTTGGGCAGAGCGATTTGAAAATGGTTTTTGAAAACGGCTCCCTTGCTTCTTATGGCATTGGTACGGATGCTAAAATACCTGAATCTATTACGGCTTTAAGTGCAGCATTGAATTCAGGTTTAAAATTTTTACCCAATATGAACGGAGAGGAGAAACCCTTAAAAACAAATGAGCTAGACTTTGAGTTGTATGCCATTTTGATGATTGAGGGTAAACTTGCATTACGCAAACTAGAAGTAAAACAATAGCCGTCAAGATCTAAAACGGGACCAGGGTTTCCGCTATAGATTGGAAGCTTGTAGCAAGAAAATCACTTGATTAAAAGCTTGTGAAATTTCTCTACTTCTTTTTTCTCATCTAGGCTTAGTACTTGGTTGTTACTAATTTTAGATTGCAAAAAAACCACTCTTTTGTGTTGGGGATATTTATCTAAAATGGCTTTGATCCGGCCTTCTGTAGCCAAATCTTTTTCTTCAAGGGGTTTCAGAGATGCTGCTGGTGTTTTATCCCGGTTGGGTCTTTTAATAATCTCTGCTTCTAGGGTAGCCAACCAATTGGGTGGCAGGTCTGGAACCTTGGCCGCTTTTAGGTAAAGACCCTCCATTTGTTTTTTGCTCAAGGAACCACGTTCCTCATACTGGTGCATGAGACTCATGATAAACAGAGCGTCTGGATTGTATTTGTAACAAGCATCCAGAACCTTATCAATAATATCTATACCAGGTTTTTTCTTAATCATGAAAGTGCAACAGCCAAACGCTGTTGCACAAATTTAGCCATTATTTTTTCCTAACTAGAAACTTAGTGGTGGGCCTACTACTTGCATATCATGGTCCGCAAAAATTTTGGCTCCCTGCTCAGGACTTGGTGCTCCTTTTA
>CAIZMD010000212.1 GCA_903933995.1 uncultured Bacteroidota bacterium | reverse complement strand
TTCAGAAGCGCAGATGGCAAAAGTGAACGAGATCATTGCTCGCTATCCAGAAGGAAAGCAGAAGAGTGCACTCTTGCCTTTATTGCATTTGGCACAAGACAGTTTTGGCGGATGGTTGAGCGCAGAGACCATGGATTATGTAGCTGAACTCTTGCAGATTACACCCATTGAAGTATATGAAGTAGCTACATTCTATAGCATGTACAATACCAAACCAGTTGGTAAATACCTGTTTGAAGTTTGTCAAACTGGTCCTTGCATGTTAAATGGCAGCGATAATATAATTGACTATATAGGTAAGACCTTGGGCATTAAACCAGGAGAAACTACTACTGACGGACTTTTCACTTTGAAAACAGTGGAATGTTTGGGCGCTTGTGGTTATGCTCCCATGATGCAATTGGGCAAACATTATAGAGAACACCTGACTAAAGAAAAAGTGGATGCAATCATTGCGGAATGCAGATCAGCTGCAGCCGCGAACAACTAATATATGGGAAGAAAACTATTACTAGAAAAAGCGCATGTAGAAGGGATTCGCAGTTTTGAAGTCTACCGCAGAGAAGGTGGTTACCGTAGCGTGGAAAAGGCTTTGAAAACCATGTCTCCTGAAGAGATTGTGGAAGAAGTAAAGAAGAGCGGTCTACGTGGCAGAGGTGGTGCGGGTTTCCCTGCAGGTATGAAATGGAGTTTTATTGCCAAACCTGAAGGCGTTCCTAGACACTTGGTATGTAATGCAGATGAAAGTGAGCCCGGTACTTTTAAAGACCGCTACTTGATGGAATTTATTCCGCACTTATTGATTGAAGGTTTGATTGTTTCCAGTTTTGCACTGGGTAGCAATGCCACTTATATTTATATCCGTGGTGAATACGCTTGGATTCCAGATATCTTGGAACAAGCTATTGCTGAAGCAAAAGCCAATGGCTTCTTAGGCAAAAATATTTTGGGTACTGGTTTTGATTGTGAGATCTATGTACAACGTGGTGCAGGTGCTTATATCTGTGGTGAAGAAACTGCCTTGATTGAATCATTAGAAGGTAAGCGTGGTAACCCAAGAATCAAACCTCCATTCCCTGCTATCAAAGGTGTTTGGGGTAGACCAACGGTGGTAAACAACGTAGAAACTTTGGCTTCTGTAGTGCCTATTATCAATGAAGGCGGTGAAGAATACGCCAAGATTGGTGTGGGTAAATCAACTGGTACCAAACTCATTTCTGCTTGTGGTAATATTAACAAGCCAGGTGTCTTTGAGATAGACATGACCATTTCGGTAGAAGAATTTATTTATAGCGATGAATATTGCGGAGGCATCGCCAACGGCAAAAGATTAAAAGCTTGTATTCCCGGTGGTTCTTCAGTTCCTATTTTACCTGCTAACCTGTTGTTGAAAACAGCCAAGGGTGAAACGCGTTACATGAATTACGAGAGCTTGAGCGATGGCGGTTTTGCCACTGGCTCTATGATGGGTTCTGGTGGTTTTATTGTATTAGATGAAGACCAGTGTGTGGTGAGAAATACCTATTCTTTGGCAAGATTCTATAGACACGAAAGTTGCGGTCAGTGTTCACCTTGCCGTGAAGGAACTGGTTGGATGGAAAAGCTTTTGTATCGCTTAGAAAAAGGCGAAGGCAAGAGCAGTGATATTGATTTGCTTTGGGATATTCAACGCAAGATTGAAGGAAATACCATTTGTCCTTTGGGTGACGCTGCAGCATGGCCTGTTGCCGCTGCTATCCGTCATTTTAGGGATGAATTTGAATGGCATGTAAGCCATGCAGCAGAAGCGCAGACAAGGAATTTTGGATTGGCTCATTATGCTGACCCTATTCATGTGCCTGCTTAAATATTGACCTTAGAAATTTGACTTATGTCCGATACAACATTATTCAAAGTAACCATTGACAACATCAGTATTGATGTGCCCGCTGGTACCACCATTTTAAACGCTGCGCGGATGATTGGTGGGGATGTGGCTCCTCCTGCCATGTGCTATTATAGCAAGCTTGAAGGCAGCGGTGGTAAATGCCGTACTTGTTTGGTAGAAGTGAGCAAGGGTTCTGAAAAAGATCCTAGGCCCATGCCAAAGCTGGTAGCTTCTTGCCGCACTACTGTAATGGATGGCATGGAAGTAAAAAATATTACTAGTCCTAAAGTGGTTGATGCAAGAGCTGGAATTGTAGAATTCTTGTTGTTGAATCATCCTTTGGATTGCCCTATCTGTGACCAAGCTGGTGAGTGTCATTTACAAGACTTGAGCTATGAGCATGGTAAAGAAGGTACGCGTTATGAGTTCCAACGTAGAACCTTTAAAAAACATGATCTGGGTAAATACATTCAGTTGCATATGACCCGTTGCATTTTGTGCTATAGATGCGTATTTGCGGCTGATCAGTTGACTGGAAAAAGAGAGCATGGAATTTTAGATAGGGGTGACCATTCTGAGATTGCTACCATGATTGAAAAGAATTTGCAAAACGATTTTATTGGGAACGTGATTGACGTTTGTCCAGTAGGTGCATTAACTGATAAAACTTTCCGTTTTAAAAACCGCGTATGGTTCCTCAAACCTATGAACGCACACCGTGATTGCCCTACTTGTAGTGGTAAGGTTACGTTGTGGAATAGAGGAGAAGAAGTGTTCCGCGTTACAGCAAGAAAAGACCAGTGGGGTGAGGTAGAAGAATGGATCTGTAACGAATGCCGTTTTGAGAAAAAACTATCTAGTGACTGGACCATTGAAGGACCAAGACTCATTGATAGACATTCTGTGATTTCACAAGGGCATTATGCGGGTACAGTGGGTACCAATATGCCAACTGAAACCATTGAAGCCGTGTTGAATGGCAGAAAACCAAAATTGTTGATGGACATACATGAGGTGAGTGAAGTAAACAGACCGCATATTGAATTGAGCAAGATCAATGGTCCTGCCCATTCCAACAATTTTAATCCTGATAACGACTAATAGGAAATCATGACACTACTTGCTTTAGACTGGCTGTTGATTATAGAAAAACTGGTGTTGATAGCCATCATCGTTTTTGCTAGCTTGGGTATTGCCCTCTATACCACATTTGCAGAACGCAAAGTGGCGGCTGTGCTTCAAGACAGACCAGGTCCGGAAAGGGCTGGTCCTTTTGGATTGTTTCAACCATTTGCCGATGGTTTGAAACTTATCATGAAAGAAGAAATTATTCCCAACTCTTCTAACAAAGCATTATTTATTTTGGGTCCTGGTTTGGCTATGACTGCCGCACTGATGACCTGCGCGGTAATTCCTTGGGGATCTTCTGTGCAATTATTTGGCCGCACTATTGACCTACAAATTGCTGACGTTAATATTGGAATCCTCTACATTTTTGGTGTGGTGAGTTTGGGTGTATATGGTATTATGATTGGAGGTTGGGCTTCTAATAATAAATTCTCTTTGATGGCAGCACTGCGTGGTGCTTCTCAAGCCATCAGTTATGAATTGGCCATGGGTATTGCCTTGATTGCTTTGTTGATGACAACAGGCAGTTTGAGTTTACGCACCATTGTTGAACAGCAAATGGCTCCTGGTCATTTGTGGAATATTGCCTATCAGCCAATAGGGTTTTTGTTGTTCTTTATTTGTGCCATGGCAGAGTGTAATAGAACACCTTTTGACCTACCTGAAGCTGAGAACGAATTAAACTTTGGATACCACCAAGAGTATTCCTCTATGAAATTGGGTTTCTATTTGTTTAGTGAATACGTGAACATGATCATGAGTAGTGCGGTAATGGCTTCTTTGTATTTTGGTGGCTATGATATTCCTTTCTTTGACGAGTCTGTATTGCCACAAAATATTGCAGCCTTGGTTGGAGTTGGAACTTTGCTGCTTAAAATTGTTGTGTTCATTTTCATATTTATGTGGATTCGTTGGACCATTCCACGTTTCCGTTATGACCAATTGATGAACCTGGGTTGGAAAAGTTTGATTCCATTGGCCTTGGTCAATATGTTGATCACAGGCGCTTGGATTTTAGCAAAATTGTAATGATTAGCATGCGTGTCATGCAACAAATAGTTTAAAAGAGATTAGTAACATGGAGGCATTAACCAGTAGATCCGTACAAGTGAGTCGCAAGCCAATGAGCTTAGCAGAACGCTTGTTCCTTCCCGCCATTTTTAAGGGAATGGGCATCACGTTTAGCCATATTTTCAAAAAGCAACCCACTATCCGTTATCCAGAGCAAAAAAGGGAGTTTAGTCCTGTATTCCGTGGTTTACACGTACTCAACCGAGACGAAGAAGGAAGAGAGCGTTGCACCGCCTGTGGCTTATGCGCTGTGGCTTGTCCTGCAGAAGCCATTACTATGGAAGCTGCTGAAAGACTACCAGGAGAAGAGCATTTGTACAGAGAAGAAAAATATGCAGCCAAATATGAAATCAATATGCTGCGCTGCATTTTCTGTGGTTTGTGTGAAGAAGCCTGCCCCAAAGATGCTATTTACTTGAGTGAAACTTTTGCGCCTGCTAATTACACTCGCAAAGGATTTATTTATGGAAAAGATGAAATGGTCATCCCTAATGTAAAAACAGATCCTGAAGGATATGCCAAAGCAAAGGGTAGCCCTAGAAATAACTGATCAACGAATGAAATGAGATTGGTGGCGGATCACCGCTGTTAATGACTAATTCACAAGCAATGAATACAACCGAAATATTATTCTTTTTCCTTAGCGCTTTGGCCATCTTTAGCGCCATCATGGTATTGATTAGCAAGAACCCCATACATTCTGTATTGTGGTTGGTTGCGGTATTCTTTGCCATTTCTGGTCACTATATCTTATTGAACGCACAGTTCTTGGCCATTGTCAACATGATTGTTTATGCTGGTGCCATTATGGTATTATTCCTATTTGTGGTGATGTTGATGAACTTGAATGCGGAAACCGAACCACAGAAAAATTTGTGGATGAAGTTGGCCGGTGTGATTTCTGGGGGATGCTTATTAATGGTCTTGGTTTCACTTGTTAGACAGGCCACAGATTTACACGCTAAAAAAGCCATGACCAGTACAGGAGATATTGGACTGATCAAGAATTTGGGTAAACTCTTATTTAGTGATTATGTAGTGCC
>CAIZMD010000211.1 GCA_903933995.1 uncultured Bacteroidota bacterium | reverse complement strand
TCTACATAACCTTGTTTTACTACAGCCCTAGTTCCACTTAAAATATAGTCATAAGCGCCTTGTCCTGGATAACCTGTTTTGTACCAGATATCGGGTACAAATACAATATAGCCGCGGCTTACAAAGAAAGGAATATTTAACCTAGACGGTGTAGGTGCAGGTGCTTGATAGCTGTATAAACCATCGCTGCTGCGCTCATAGAAATACACAATCATGGGGTATTTTTTCTTAGGGTCAAAGTCTTCTGGTTTATAGACAATCCCTTCTGTTTCTTTGCCCGTATAAGCTTTCCATTTAAATAACTCTGCTGTTCCCCAATTGTAATTGGCTTGTTGTGCATTGGGTTGGAACAAAGATTTACCAGGTAGGTTTTTGGCATCAGCAAACTGATCTGCTGTTGCAGCCACTACCCTAATATCACTTGCGTGTGCATAGGTCTCTGATCCAAAGCTCAATATAGCAGCGTCTTTGGCTTTGATAGCACTGGATAGTCTTACAGGATAAGTAGCTGCTGGTTGCAAAGCCGTTCCAAGTGTATGCCATTGTAAACCGCTACCCTTGGTAGTTTCATTAAATGTGCCATACAAGAATTGTTGTCCAGCTTTGATAAATTTCTCTTCTCTATCCAGAACAATATTGCGATAGCTGATTTTGTTTTTTCTACCCAAACCGCCGGTAATACAAATAGAAGGTTTTACTCCTGTTGGATCTACCTGCCAAATATCAAATTGGTCATAAATAAATACCGCTGCATCATTTTCTAACCAACCCATGACACCATAAGCATTGGGATCATCGGGTACGTCATTGTCCACATCGTATAAAGGAACGCTGATGTCTTTTGCTACACGAACCGTTGCTTTTTTCTCAGCATCATAAGCACTGTATTGCTTTTTGCGTTCATCGTATTGCAAGAGGTATTTGCCGGAATAAGAAGGATACACATTTCCTTTAAAATCTTTTTGTATCAGGCTAGTGGTACCAGAAATGGGATCAACCGCCATCAAGTCATTCAAGGTAAAACCCTGCCACTGTGATGCAATTCTTTTGCCACCATCGGCAATGCCATAAGCTACCGCTCCATCCCCTTCTTGGGTAAGGATCAGGTTTCTATAAGCTGGGTTGGCCAAAGAGACCAATTCCTTCTTGTCAAAATCATATCGCGCAGCAAAACTTTTGCGTAGTTCAAATTCTAAGTTGCGCAATTGCTGAGGTTGTAAGTAATCATCATTATAATGCCAAACATCTACAGACACGCGCTCAAAATCAGGTAGTGTGGTATCTTTTACTGGCAAAATGGGGGCTGTACCAAAGAACAAATGTTTGCCAGATTTAGAAAAACTAATCTGGGAATTTTCGCTGATCCCTTGTTTTGCAGGAAGACCTTTTATGGAATTATCAGCAAGCAAAACGGCACTATCCATTCCGTCTTTGTAATAGTAGAGTTTATAGAATTTTTGCAATGCTTTTGCAGCACTATCTCTTTCTGCAACAAAGGCCAATTGCTTACCCATTTCATCCATTCTATAACCCTTGGCGTCATTGAATGATTGGAAGATGGTTTTCTTAGACAGGTTATTGAGTTCTAGTTTTTGAACTGTAGCTTTTACGCTAGCGTCACCTGTTTTTTTGCTGGTTTCAATTAATAAGGAAGTTCCTTTGATATTGAAAAAATACTCAGACACCAGTTTGTAGGTTTCTTGCTTACCAGTCTCCATATTAATCAGCAAGAGATCAGTTCCTTCTTCGATAGGATCCTCTGGAGCTTTGGGAGCAGCTGGTCTAGGATCTCTCTTGGGTTGCAACACAGACATGCCCTTCATCTTGGCTTCCATACCTTTTAAACGAATGCTATCCGCAATGCGTAAGATGCTATCTGCTGTGGCAAACAATTGTTTGAGTCTGGCTGCTGAATCCAATTCTGCTTTTGGCCTAGGACTCATATCTGGCAAAGATTTCTCCAATAAACAAGCCAACCAAATACCAGAATCATCTGGTAATTTAAAAGACTTAAGTCTTGGAATTTTCACCGTTTTCATACTATTCAATGCCACATAGCAAAGCGTGTCTTTGGGCATTTCATCAGGTCTTTTCTTTTTAACACGGGCATCCCTGGTTTCTTTGAAACTGGGTTTAATCCTCAATACCAAGTATTGGCTATTGTCTGAAAACTGCGCAGTATAACCCCTAGGAATGGACATTTTGGCATCACCCTGTACGGATTGAAGGTATAGAACCCCATCTCCTTCTTGAGGATTTACGGAATACACCAAGAATTTACCATCATTACTCAATAGTCTTTCGGTAATTGACTGCCATCCATCATAGACAGAATGATCCAGTGGTTTTTTTTGCGCTTGTAAACTGCCTGCCCAAAGAAGCAAACAAAATGCAGTGATTAGTTGTTTCATGCTAGTTGTTTTGGTAGAAATTGGGTTTAAATATAGTAAAGCAT
>CAIZMD010000210.1 GCA_903933995.1 uncultured Bacteroidota bacterium | reverse complement strand
CCTAATTTTTACCATAGGCAGACTTAACGCATTTTCAAAAAGCTCAGTATTTAATTCAGGATTGTCTTCATCCTGTTCCTTGGTTTGCTGAAAAAAATGCTCCAGATCCACTTTGTTAAAAGCTTCATTCTTGTCATTCATGCGCATATTGAAAATATACTTCAGGATCCACTGAGAAATGCTCACCAATAAATTGGCAATGGGTTGGAACAGGGTATAAAAGAAATGAGCAATAGGCGCAAAGCTGGTTAACAAACTATCGTTGCGGGCCTTGAAAATGGCTTTAGGTATGAATTCTCCAATAACCAGCACCACTAAAGTAGAGAGTAGGGTATTGACAAATAATTGGATGCCCCCGTTTTCAATATGGATGGGGCGCCAAGCAATTTTTTTGAGTAATTCATCAAAAAGCAAACCATAGATCACCAAGAAAATATTCAAACCCACTAGACAGGAGCCGATGAATTTGGCTGGGTGTTCCATAAAATTGGCCACCATTAATGCGGATTTTCTACCCTGCTTCTTTTTTAATTCAATGCTCAATCTATTAGCACTAACAAAGGCAATTTCATAGCCTGCAAAAAAACCAATCATCACAAGCGTGCCAATGATAGAAAGGATGGTATATAGTTCAGACATATAGGAAAAATAGTATAAAATTCTTGAAACGCAAAGCTAGGGTAAAGCCAGCAAACAAGAGTGCCCCAAGGAATTGGGGCACGTGGGTAAACTAACAACATGAGAAATGGTTGGCCTGTCCAACCGGACAGAATTGAATTATTTAAAATCCACCGTACAATTCTGGCATTTCAGGTCCAATTTGGCACCCTTACCATCGCCAACTGTAGCGGTAAAATGACCATCTGAATCCCCATCGCCAGTACTACGGGCCAAGGAGCGGTTAATTGATCTTAGGTTATCCGCTAAGCCATCTTCTTTGGCATTGCCGGATTTTGTAAGTGCTTCTTTTTCAACAATAACTGGCTTTTTCTCAAATCCAGCATACACGGTGCTATAAGCGCCTAGATAGGTCACAGAATAGTTCTTTACTTCACGCATGGGTAGACGAATGTCTGCGTATTTATTATTGATTTTAATGCTTTCCAGCGATGCGGTAATATTGCGCACTTTTACATCGGCATTGGTGCCATCTAATTCAAATGAATTGTGAAGTTTGGTAATGCGTAGGTTGCCATAGTTTTTGCGTCCTTGTAAACTTCCTACTTCTTCTATTTCATACTCATCATTGGTGCTTCTAAGCGTGATCTTTTTAACCATAGCCGCTTCAATAGTAGCATACTTGGTATCTAAATCCAATTCATTGGCGTCTTTCATAATAAGGCGGCCATTGATTAATTCTACTTCACCATATTTAATATTGCCCGTATTGATATTGGCATATTTAGAGCGAAGGGTCAGGTTGGCCACGTCTTGCATTTCCAAACCGCCATTGGTAATATCTACATTCAGTTTATTTAGGTTCCCAGAGATCAAAACTTCTGCATATTTGGTTTCCAAGTCTACTTTGTTATCCTTGGGAACATAAATAGTTACCTGTCTTTTTAGTTTAGATTGACTACCAATATTTTTACCATCTGCATTGAATACTGCTGTATTATTTCCTGAACCACTGCTCCAAGCATAGGAACCGCCAGCGATGGTATAAGAACCACCACCAACTGTACCAGATTTTATTTTGATAGAACTAGCTGCTGAACGCAAACTAATATTGAGTTTCTCAAACCATTCTTCATCAGACACTTTTGTACCCTCACCTTCATAATAAATAGTAGTCACAATTTTTACTTTAGCTTGTTCCCAAGTTTTGATTTCAATAGTGCGGTTATTGTTTTCAATATAAATATCCTGAACTTTAGAAGCAGCCACTTCTGTAGAAATTTCTTTTGACTTTAGGTCTTTGGGGTCAATTTGTTTATCAGCACCTGGAAAGTAAAACCCTTCAACGGGTCTTAATGTAGTGCCTAGTGCATTGAGTTTTGCACGATTGGCATCAAGCTGACCACGAGCTGCATCCAGTTGTTGTCTGCTCTGAGCCATGCTTTGTTCCGCAATGACCTTATTTTGTTCAGTAATGGCGGTGGCTGGTTTGGGAGATGTAACTTTTACATCTTGTTGTGCAAAAGCTGTGAAGCTGCTGACTAAAAAAATGCTAGTGAGTAATTTGCTGATAATTGGTTTCATTATGCTGTTTTTATAGATTCAAGAAATAGGTCTTTGCAGTGTCTACTGATTCGCGGTTTTGTTTGTAGCGCGTGTTGAGTTTCTGCATTTCATTTTGCAATTGTTTGAGCATGGTGAGTTTTTGTTGGTATACATTGATCAGTTGATCCAACAATTCATCCGTCATGCCATTTTTGCTGATGAACACCTTGATTTGTTTTTCGTCTTTTTCCATCTGTTGCATTTGCAACTTAAAGTCCTTAAAATAACTGGGCGATTCTGCATACAGCGGAGTAGTGCTAATCCTAGCTTTTTGCAGGTTAATCACTTGGGTAAAACTAGACTCCAAGGAAGCCATTTTTACTAAGTCATTATTAGATAATTCACTCACAGTATGTATAGTAGTAATAGGCGTTGCAGCAGGAAATCCCCTTTGCATGTTCTTGGCCTTTGCTGCAGGTTTGGTAAGTACTGCAGTAATGGTTCTTTCAATGGTATCCACCAAACTTGGTATAACCGTAGGTAGAACTGGTTGCTTCATTTCTTTAACCAGTTCTTGCGCTTGCTGGGTTGGTTGGTTCCAATACCAGAGACCAGCTCCTGCTATCAATAGCAAGATGGCTGCTGCAGCCCATCTATAGCCAATACGAAATACAGGTGTTGCTGCGGGTTCCAATGATTTGCTAATGCCGGTCCATACTTTTGGACTAGGAGCATCATCACCTAATTGGTCCCGATGGTTTTGAAGATATTTTTTTAGTTCATCCATGTATTTGAATTGCGGTATTGATGCGTGTTCTTAATAATTGTTTGGCCCTATGAT
>CAIZMD010000209.1 GCA_903933995.1 uncultured Bacteroidota bacterium | reverse complement strand
CTCTGCGTGTACCATTCACATAACTATTGTAACTATAGATAGAACTATAACCAGCCATAGCAGTTACAGCGTGTCCACCCGTAAATGACTTGTTGAAGGTTAAGGTATGGTCTTGTTGATACCTTTTAGATTCACTCTGACTTTGTGATACAGAAGTTCTTACGGTATTGTCATAAGTAGTAGTGGTTGGTGCAGCACCTTCTCCTAAGTTCACAAAACTAAATGGTAGTCTATTAAAACTCCTTGAATTGTTGAAAGAGAAATCACCATATACTACAGATTTCCAAGTAAAGTATTTGGCAAATTTGATTTCTGCAAAAGCAGATCCAATAAAACGATAGCCTTTTTCAATGCTATTACCATCATTGCGATTTAAAGCCGCAATGGGGTTGCCCACCTGAGCTCTTTGAAAAGATGGCATGCTATAATACGTGTTATCGTCTTGCTTAATGCCTACAATGGGTGCAGCCCATAATGCGTTGGTAATAGAAGCTGCAGGAGGATTGCTGTTCCAGTGATATCCTGTAATATCTGCTCCAACTTTAATTTTGTCTGTAAACCTAATTTCTTCGTTTAAACGAAGTAAGTAACGCTGATAGCTATCATTACGTAATACGCCTTCTTGATTGGTATAACCCACATTCAAATAAGTGCTACTTTTTTCTGAACTATTTGACACACTTAAATTGCCTGTTGCAATCATAGCATCGCGCAGCACCAAATCCTGCCAATTGGTATTGGCAGTATAATTGGTATAATCAAATGGTGCAGCATTTAGATTCTTCAACTGAGCCGTATACAAGGTTTTGAAACCTGCAGCGTCTACTAATTGAATTTTATCATTTACTTTTTGCATGCCATAGGCAGACTGGAAGTTGATCTTGGTTTCTCCTCTGGCTGCTTTTTTTGAGGTAATAGCTATTACACCATTAGCACCACGCAAACCATAAATAGCAATACTTGATGGATCTCTTAAGATATCAATAGATTCAATATCTGCGGGATTCAAAAAGTCTACGTTATCGTGTAAAATACCATCAACCACATAAACAGGGCTAGCACTATTGGTACTATTGATACCACGAATTCGCACTACAGGACTTGATCCCGCACGGCCAGAATTGGAAACGGTTAAACCCGCTACTTTACCCTGCAAAGAACCTATAGGATTGGTGCCGGGCATTTTAGCAACGGTCTCACCTTTTACAGTAGAGATAGAACCAGTTAGGTCTTTTCTTCTTTGTGTACCATAACCCACTACCACCACTTGTTCAATAACTGAAACAGTTTGTTTTAATTTAGCTATGATTGTTGATCTTCCATTAACAGCAATTTCTATGGATTCATATCCTACATAAGAAATGAGTAAAACAGCATTGGGTGCTACTTCAATTTGGAAATTACCATCTGCATCAGTTTTGACACCATTGCTAGTGCCTTTTACCATAATAGATGCACCATTTAAACCCTGACCATTTTCATCTGTGATAGATCCAGTAACTTTTGCAAATGCAGGTTCCTGCACTACGGCAGCAACAGCATTAACAGAAACAGGTACCGGGTTTTTAGCAGTAATGGTAATGGTTTTATTGACAATGGAATAGCTCAAAGGTTGATTGTCAAAAACCTGCGCCAAGGTAGTTTCTAGGGGTTGGCGTTTCACATTTAGTGTTACTGGCTTACCCTGTTGCAACAAATTGGCATCGTAAAAAAATACGAAGCCGGTTTGGCTTTTTATGGATTCAAATACTTTGAG
>CAIZMD010000208.1 GCA_903933995.1 uncultured Bacteroidota bacterium | reverse complement strand
CTATTGGATTATTTGTCTTGGCAACTCATGCATGAGTACCGTTGGGATTTGAAAAAGTTGATGAAAGAAATAGTGATGAGTGCTACCTACCAACAGGTTTCCAATCAGAATCAAGAGTCCTTACAAAAAGATCCTTATAACAAATTATACGCTCGTGGTCCAAGGGTCAGATTATCTGCTGAACAAATGAGGGATCAGGCTTTGGCTGTGAGTGGTTTGATGAGTGATAAAATGTATGGACCTGGTGTAATGCCTTATCAACCAGAAGGAATTTGGAACTCGCCATGGAATGGGGCTTACTGGAAAAAAAGTGATAGTGCTGACCAATACAGAAGGTCCTTGTATACTTATTGGAAAAGATCAGCACCTTATCCTACCATGATTAGTTTTGATGGCGCTACCAGAGAAGTGTGTACGTCTAGAAGAATCAGAACCAATACCCCTTTGCAAGCGCTCAATACTTTAAACGATTCTGTGTTTGTAGAAGCGGCACAACATTTTGCTTTTAAAGTGCAAGCACAATGCCCAAAAGATAGCAAGGCACAAATTAGTAAGGCCTATGAGTTGGCTATGAACAGGCCGCTGAAACCAGCTACTAGTTTGGCTTTTGAAAAATTATACGCCACCGCTTTTGATCAATTTAAAAAGAATCCATCTAGTATGAAAGCCATGACAGGACCATTACCGGCACATCAAGAACCAGCAACAGCTGCTTTGATTGTAGTAGCGCAGGCCATGATGAATACGGATGAATTTATTACCAAAAATTAAAGCATGAGTCATAATAACCAACAACTCATTGATGCTGCTAACAAAGCCATCTTAGAGCAACAAACCAGAAGACATTTCTTTAGGGAATGTGTGACTGGTATGGGTGCTATGGCCATGGGTTCACTATTGGGTGGATGCAATTGGTTGGGTTCAAAAGACCAGTCTGGTCTTGCAGCTATTAATACCAATCCACTCATGGCGCAGGCACCGCATTTTGCTCCCAAGGCAAAATCAGTGATCTACTTGCATATGGCAGGTGCACCCTCTCAATTAGAATTATTTGACTATAAACCAGACTTACAAAAATTGGATGGACAGGACTGTCCACAATCCTTATTAGAAGGAAAGAAATTTGCTTTTATTAGAGGAGTACCCAAGATGATGGGGCCTCAGGCTAATTTTAAACAAAGGGGTCAATCTGGTGCTTGGATCTCTGATCACTTACCGCATTTGGCCACAGTTGCAGATGAATTGGCTTTTTTAAAAGCAGTACAAACAGACCAATTTAACCATGGTCCTGCACAACTCTTGATGCATACGGGTTCGGCAAGATTAGGTAGACCCAGTATTGGTGCTTGGGCTACTTATGGATTGGGTTCAGAAAATAGTAACCTTCCTGGTTTTGTGGTTCTCACTTCCGGAGGCAAATTTCCTGATGCTGGAAAAAGTGTTTGGGGTAGTGGATTTTTACCATCGGTTTACCAAGGCGTTCAATGTAGGAGTGAGGGAGATCCTGTGCTTTTTATCAAAGACCCTGAAGGTATGAACAGAGACTTGCGCAAAGCCTCTATTGACGCTATTAATGAAGCCAATAGACAAACCTATGAAGAGTTCAAAGACCCTGAAACCGTTGCTAGGATTGCGCAGTATGAAATGGCTTATCGCATGCAAATTGCGGTACCAGATGTGATGAACATCAATGATGAGCCACAGTCTATTCATGAGATGTATGGCACACAACCGGGTAAGTCTTGCTTTGCCAATAATGTGTTGTTGGCCAGAAAACTGGTTGAGAAAGGCGTGCGTTTTGTACAACTATTTGACTGGGGGTGGGATAGCCATGGCACAGATGAAAACCTAGCCATTGATTATGGATTTGTCAACAAATGTAGAAGCACAGACAAACCCGTTACGGCACTTTTACTTGATTTAAAACAGCGCGGTTTATTAGATGAAACCTTGGTAGTATGGGGAGGAGAATTTGGAAGAACACCCATGCAAGAAAATAGAGACGGGAAGAAAATGCCTTTTAAAGGAAGAGACCATCATACAGAAGCATTCACCATTTGGATGGCGGGTGGAGGTATCAAAAAAGGCGTGAGTTTTGGAGAGACCGATGAGATTGGATACAGTGCCATTAGTGGTAAGGTAGACGCTTATGATATTCAAGCCACCATTCTAAACCAACTAGGATTTGACCATGAAAAATTGGTTTATCCTTTTCAGGGAAGACCTTTTAGATTAACAGATGTACACGGAAGAGTCATTAATGAAATAGTAGCCTAAAACAAATCACATGAGCCTAAACAGAAGAAAATTCTTAAGCATTGCAGGGTCAATGGCAGCAGTAGCGGCTACACCATTTGAATCCTTGATGGCTGCTAAACCTGCTTTTCATTTACCCGCCAATTTCTCTATCAAAATCTTGGCCACCAATTGGGGCTTTGATGGAAGCGTAGACCAGTTCTGTGCCAAAGCCAAGCAAGCTGGTTATAATGGGATTGAAATGTGGTGGCCAGGCACCAAAGCTGGACAAGAAGAATTATTTGATGCATTGAAAAAACACCAATTAGAATTGGGTTTATTATGCGGTGTGGGTGAAACGGATCCGGGCAAGCACTTGGATGCATTTAAAACCATGATCAACGCAGCAGCCAAGCAAGACAAACAAAAACCACTGTATATTAATTGCCATTCTGGTAAGGATTATTTTCCAGTAGATACCAATAATGATATCATTGAGCATACCATTTCTTTGGCAAAGAAAACGGGGATTACCATTTGTCATGAAACACATAGATCCCGCATTTTATTTGCGGCGCATGTGGCCAAACAGTATCTAGATAAAAACCCTCAAATGCGCGTAACACTTGATATTTCTCACTGGTGTAATGTGCACGAGAGTTTGTTACATGACCAAGAAGATACCGTACAAGCGGTACTCAAAAGGGTAGACCATATTCATACTAGGGTAGGGCATCCAGAAGGTCCGCAAGTAAATGATCCGCGTGCACCAGAATGGGAGAACGCCTTGAAAAGACATTTGGGTTGGTGGGACAAAGTAGTGGAATTGAAAATTGCATCCGGTGCCAAGCACTTAACCATGCTCACAGAATTTGGACCTCCAGATTATATGCCAACCCTGCCTTATACCAGACAAGCATTGGCAGATCAGTGGGGCATTAATGTGCACATGATGCAACTGTTGCGCAAAAGGTAT
>CAIZMD010000207.1 GCA_903933995.1 uncultured Bacteroidota bacterium | reverse complement strand
GCATTGCTATAAATTTCGGCACTTATTGCATCTCTGAAACTAATTAATTGTGGTGTGTGATAAGTAAATCCAAAACGTAAGTAAGGTTCTGCTTTATAAATCAAACCAAATTTAGCACCTAATCCAAAACCTTTGGAACTGCTTTCTTCGTAAAAATCAAAATGACCAGTTTCGCCAAAATAATTGGTCTTGCTAAAGTTGATCATTGGCAAGTTAAAACTAGCTCCTAAGTATAATTTATCTTCAATATTTCCGCCCCAGCCAAACGCAAGTTCATTATATCCGCCTTTGGTAATGACATCATTTGTTTGATTCAAGTTACCCATTGGGATAGTGGTTCTGTAATCTGTGATATCCCCATTCTTATCAAAAATTGGTGTGACTAAATTGGATTGTATAGCAAGTGAGCTACCATAAATAAAATTTTGTTGTGCAGCACTTAAGCTTGATTCAGTATCATATAATTGATCTGCAAATTTTTCCGTGAAACTGGAATAAGTATTTTTGCCAGAAAGTGTGTAATGGTTGTTGTAGTCTGCAATCTGCGTGTATGAAATTGAAAAGGCAGTGCTGGTCCAATTATTTTTTTTACGTCCATCTGCTAAAACAACGCCTAAGTTACCTAGGTTTATTTTGTTAGCCGATACGGATGTGTTGGTATTGAAATAGTCAACGCTATTTGTTTTATTTGAAAATTTCGAGGTCAATAAAAATTCACTTGATTTATAAAATCCCAAACCAGCTGGATTGATATGTGAAGATGACATATCGCCACCTAAGGAACCCATGGCACCGCCCAGTGCATTGCTTCTTGGTGTGCCATTTGGGGCAAACCAAGAATACTTTAATACATCATCTGGGTCTTGTGCAAATGCATTTAAGCTGAATCCTAATAAACTAAATAGTAATATTTTTTTCATAATAGTTTGTTACTTTTTTGTAAACGAGTTTAAATAATATGGATATCATTCAAACCAGCATGTATTTTTTGCTTGATTAATTACCGCCGCCACCTCTTGTTCTTCCGCCGCCAATGAATCCACCACCAGAAGAACTTCCGCTTGATCCACTTCCTGAAGATGCAGGTGCGCTATAGCTAGGACTTGAGGAGCTTCTGTTAGGTGTGCTATTTTGATAAGAGTTGTTAGAATTATTAGGCGTTGAATAATTTTTTGATGAATTATTAAAACTTGCTGCTCTTGCACTTGTAGTAGTAGTCATCACTCTTTTTACTAAACTACCAAAGCTACTTACACTAGTCTGTGTGGAATTGCTATTGCTATTTGATCTTGAAAAGCCAGTACCCACATTATTACTAGAAACTGAATTGCTATTGATACTTCTAAAGCCTGCTGGTGTATTTGATCTAGCACCTACATTGCCATTACTATTTGAATTTGCAAAATTGCCATTTTCTCTAACATCACCTGATCTTCTAAATTGTCCAATATTTTTCATGTATGGATTTAAGTTGGTGCGATTAGGTTGCACTGGAACTCGTTTGTCGTAATTATTTACATTTACTGGTATACCACCATAGATGCCTCCGTAGATGCCACCATAGTAATTTCCATAAGGATTCCACATACTAGCATAGTAGGGGTTCCAGCCACCGAAACCAAATCCACCATATCCAAATCCACCGAAACCAAATCTACCAAATCCGCCACCCCAGAATGGGTCATATCCAAAACCTCCAAAGCCTCCGAATCCACTACCCCAAAAAGGGTCATAACCAAAGCCTCCGAATCCGCCGTAACCAAACCCACCAAATCCACCATAATAGCCAGCCCATCCAAAACGATTGTTCCAAAATGGATCCCAACCACCGCCATAACCAAATCCGCCAAATCCCCCATATCCCATGCCAAAACCAACGCTGAAACTTGGGTTGTTCCAATAGCCAAAATCATCGATGCTTGACCAACGATTTCTATTCGCTACTTTCATTCTTAAATAACGATCATCTTGATAATTTTGATAATCTTGATATGTTTCCTCCTCAACTTGCGCTACTACTTGCGCAGCAGGTTTGCTTGGAGTATAATATAAATCATCGCTAGCAACTGTCGTTGTTTGTTGCAGGCTTGTGCAACTTGTTACAAAAAAACTAATCGCTACTATGCCAACGGCGAGTAGATTAAAATTTGGGGTAGTATTTTTTGTGTTCATTTTGGTACTTTTTAGGTTTTTATATGCCCTTGATTTAGCATACATTTGCTAGTATAAAGGTAGTGAAGTTTGAAATATAGAGCGTT
>CAIZMD010000206.1 GCA_903933995.1 uncultured Bacteroidota bacterium | reverse complement strand
TTTGATGAGCTCAAGGGAAGGGTATGGAATGAAGACGCCCCCAATGCTGCTGAATTAAAAGTCTTGCACAAAGCCATCAAGAAAATCCAAGAAGACACGGAGCGTTTTAGTTTTAATACGGCTGTGAGTGGGTTTATGATCTGTGTGAATGAATTAGCAGACCTGAAATGTACTAAACGCGCTGTTTTAGAGCCCCTTTTGATTTTAATTACGCCTTATGCCCCTCACGTGGCAGAAGAGCTTTGGGCGGTATTGGGTAATACCAACTCTATATTAGACGCGGCATTCCCTGTGTTTGATCCTGCTCATGTGGTAGAATCAGCCAAGGAATACCCCGTAAGCATCAATGGTAAGGTCAGAACCAACCTGCTTATTTCATTAGACGCAACAGAAGCAGAGGTTCAAGATTTGGTCTTGGCCAATGAACTGGTGCAAAAATGGGTAGAGGGCAAGCCTTTAAAGAAATTCATTTTTGTAAAAGGCAGGATGATCAATTTGGTGATCTAAGTTTCAGATATCTAATTTTCTTTCATAGCCCCAGTTCTTGAGCTGGGGCTTTTTCATTCCTGTAAAAAACGCCCAAATTCAAAGGGCTTTTATTACATTGCTGCACCAAAATTCCAACTATGCATTTCAAACGACTGCTGTTTACAGCCTGCATTACTGCTACTACCCTAGTAGCTGGTGCCCAGAAAAAAACCTTTAGTCAAGAAGAACTATTGGCCGGAAAACTGCCCAAGGATTTTTTCAATTCCCTACCACTAGTCCTCAAATGGGTAGATGATGAGCATGCAGAAATGTACCAGAAAATTCATCCGGATTCTGCTTTTAAGACCTATATCATGGAAGTAAAAACAGGTGCACTTACTTTGAAGACAGAGGGAGGAGCACCCAGTAGGGGGCCAGGTATGGCATCGCCTTATGCCAAATCAATTATTACCAAAGACAATGACCTTTTTGTAAAAGCGGGTGGTGTTGAGAAAAGAATTACCAATGATAAGGCTGAGGAAAAGAACCCCATGTTCTCTCCTGATAGCAATTATGTAGCATTCACTAGAAACAATAATTTGTTTACAGTGAACTTGGCAACAGGTAAAGAAAATCAATTGACCACAGATGGCACTGCAACTACTTTAAATGGTTATGCTAGCTGGGTTTATTTTGAAGAAATTTTTGGTAGAGCTACGCGTTACAGGGCTTATTGGTGGAGACCAGATAGCAAGCAATTGGCCTATATGCATTTTGACGAGAGCATGATTCCTATGTTCCCTATCTATAACAGTGAAGGCGCTCATGGTTTTGTTGAAGAAACCCGTTATCCAAAATCTGGAGACAAAAATCCAGAAGTAAAACTTGGATTTGTAAGCCCTGATGGTGGCAATACTGTTTGGGCCGATTTTAATGAAAAAGATGACCAGTATTTTGGATGGCCTGTTTGGAAACCAGGTACCAGTAATCTACTTGTCTATTGGATGAATCGTGGTCAAGACAATATGAAAATGTATGATGTTGATCCATTAACTGGAAAGAAAAAAGAAATCTACGACGAGAAACAAAAAACTTGGATTGACCTAGAAGACCGCGTAAGTGGCAGGGTAAATTTTATTACCAATAATACCCAGTTTATTATGCAAAGTGATAGAACGGGTTGGAATCATTTGTACCTCTATGGTAGTGATGGTGTTTTGAAAAATGCCATTACAACAGGTAATTATACGGTAACTGGCATCAAGTATATTGACGAAAAAAATAGTCAGGTTTATTTTACGGCCAGAAGCCGCGAAAATACGGCTAGGATTGATTTTTATGTGGCCAAGTTTAATGGTTCTGGCTTAAAGCGTTTAACCTTTGGTGAGTTCAATCATAGCAGTATTAGTTTGTCTCCTACAGGTAAATATTTTATTACTACTTATAGCAGTGTAACAACGCCAACTAAGACTACCCTTGTTGATAATACCGGTAAAATTATTCGTGAGTTAGGCGATAGCAAATCTCCGGTAATGGACCAATATGAATTGGCCAAAACTGAACTAATTCGCATCAAGAGTGCAGACGGTTTGTTTGACCTTCCAGCCTATGTAACCTGGCCAGCCAAAATGGATCCCAATAAAAAATATCCTTTGTTGGTGAGTATCTATGGTGGTCCTAATGCAGGAACGGTAATGGATAGATGGGGTTGGTCAACTAACGGTCAATTCTATGCACAAGAAGGTGTGATACAAGTAGCTTTTGACCATCGCGCCAGCGGACATTTTGGAAAAGCTGGAGTAAACTATATGCACCGTAACCTAGGCTATTGGGAAATGGAAGACTATAAGACCATGGCCAAATGGTTTATTGCCAATGGACAAGCTGATCCTACCAAAATTTGTATGACCGGATTTAGTTATGGTGGATACATGAGTTGCTATGCATTAACTTATGGTTCTGATGTGTTCACACACGCTATGGCTGGAGGTTCAGTGGTTGACTGGCGTTTGTACGATAGTCATTATACCGAGCGTTTTATGGATACCCCACAAGAAAATCCGGAAGGATATAAGAGCAGCAGTGTACTAACTTTTGTAGACAAATTCAAAGGTCAATTACAATTGGTACATGGCACTATGGATGACAATGTGCACATGCAAAACAGTATTCAGTTGGTAAGTGCTTTGCAAGACAAGGGTAAGGATTTTGAATTCATGTTATATCCTGGTGGACGTCATGGATGGGGTGGTGCTAAGGGCAATCATTTTACCAACTTAAAAACCAAATTCATCTACAAATACTTGTTGGAAAAACCTGTTCCAAAAGCTTTGTTGAGATAATGATTGCAATGAGATTTTGATGACACAATATTTAATACTGCCCGGTCTTGGTAATTCTGGTCCACAGCATTGGCAAACTTATTTTGAACAGAAGGCCCCCAATTTTATTAGGGTGCAACAATCAGAATGGGATTCGCCAGATTGTGCTACTTGGATAGCAACCATTGACAGGGCAGTATTAGCTTATGATCTTTCTAATATTGTTTTAATTGGCCATAGTTTGGCCTGTTGCACTATTGCGCATTGGGCTAATAAGTATCATCGCAAGATTAAAGGGGCCTTACTAGTAGCTCCCAGTGATATTGAAAATCCAGTTTACACTTTTCCATCCACTGGATTTGCTCCCATTCCGCTACAAACCATTCCTTTTAAAACCTTGGTGATAGCCAGTGACAATGATCCTTGGGTGTCTGTAGAAAGAGCCCAATTATTTGCAAATGCTTGGGGAAGTAGGTTGATTAATATTGGCGCTGCTGGTCATATTAATGCAGACAGTGGTTATGGGTCATGGAAGCAGGGTTTAGAATACCTGCAATATTTTGAATAAGTGTTGCCGTAAATTTTGCAATAATGGTATTCAATACTGTATCAATTCATAGTTGGTTCTGTTGGAATTTTATGGAAAACAAACCATGGATAATAACAGCAGTATTACAGACACAAATCATTTGATCAATTACCCACCAGCAGAAGATATTTTCAAAAAAAGTACGCGCGTGGTGAATATAGAACCCGAAGATCCAGTACTGAAGATTTTAGGTGATAACAATGCAGACAGTACAGATTTGGATGTGCCAGGCGCAGACTTAGATGATGCTGAAGAGGTAGTTGGCAGTGAGGACGAAGAGAATAATTATTATAGTATTGGAGGAGATGAACACAATGCACTTGATGAATCTGGCGAATAAATCATTGCGCTGTTTACTTTATCATTTCCCTAATTTTAATGAGCGCAAAATTTATTTGAATGAGTAATGGGAATTTATTTGCATCCCTGGTAAAAAATAACCGTTCCGCTTTTTTTCCGGTAGTCAATTTTGATATTGCTAGTGAGCATTTATTGCTCCTAGATTTTACTGCTGCTAATGAAAGTATTACAGCTGCAGTTTTGTCCAGTACGGAAAGTTTTAGTGCGTATGTAAGTCAAGAGCTTGCAAAAGCCAATGCCAAATTTGGGATTGGTGGCTACAATGAGCATAGAACGGTGTATAGTAGGAGTAAGGTATTTGACAGTACTGATGGTGCAGAACCTAGGAGATTGCATTTAGGTGTAGACATTTGGGGAGCAGTAGGCACTCCTGTTTTTGCTGTTGCCGATGGCTATGTGCATAGCATTGCCAATAATGCTGCCTATGGGGATTATGGGGCAACCATTATCCTTGGTCATAGACTAGATGGGCTTGAGTTTTATAGCTTGTATGGACACTTGTCTTTAGCAGATTTAAGTCAACTAGAACCTGGCCAACCCATCAAAGGGGGGAGTTTGATAGCGCATTTTGGACCACCAGCAGAAAATGGCCAGTGGCCGCCACATTTGCATTTTCAATTGATTTTGGATTTAGAAGGAAAAGAAGGTGATTATCCAGGCGTCTGTCGTTTTAGTGAAAAAGAATCCTATTTAGACAATTGTCCTGATCCTGATTTGCTATTGCAATTATTGCAATATGCAAAACCCCCTTTATCAGCTAGGAGTTAATCCTAGATGACAAAGAGGGTTGCTGGTTTCTCATGAATCTTATTAGCTATTGTAAATCACTGCAAAAGTCTTTGCAAATTCAGCCAGGTTTCTTTTTCCAAAAACTGGTTTGGGTTTGCTTAAATAGTCTGTTGCCATTTCTCCACTCTTTACAGCGGTACCCATTTCAGTATAATTCTTGGCCACTTCTTCAGAAAGACCTGCTTGAACCATACCACCATGGTTTTGCTCATCGGTAAAATCAACCCAAGGCAATTCTGGTTTTCCAATTGCTGCACCAAGAATGGCGGCAATTTCAGTAGGCGTTTTTTCATCACTCACTACATACTCAATGCTATGGCCAGTAAAATCCAAAGCTAATAAGGCTTTTGCTGCAGCGTCGGCAATATCGGCTGGGTGTACCAACACAAGGGTGTTGTTGCTACCATAATTGCCCCCAATAATATGCATGTGTTTAATCATACCAATATTGGCCAAGAAATTGGTAAAAAAGAATCCTGGGCGTAAATGCAATACGTCTACACCAGTTAAACGGCTATAGGCTTTTTCTACTCGGAATAAACCACTTACTGGTCCACAACCGGTTTCCATATGGGCACCAATACTGCTCAGGTTGACTACTTTTTTTACGCCACTTGCTTCAATAGCTGATGCGTAGTTTTCTCCTTGTTGTCCAATATGGCC
>CAIZMD010000205.1 GCA_903933995.1 uncultured Bacteroidota bacterium | reverse complement strand
TTCCTCCATTTTCTAACATTTGATTGGCGGTAAAATTAGTTACTTTGCCGTGTATTAACCGTTTTTCCTATTTATGAAGCGATTTTCACGCATACTTTTCTATCTCAAAGATAAAAAACGCAGCATTGGGCTCTATGTGGTATTCAACCTCCTGTCCGTGCTCTTCTCCTTGGTATCACTGGCTTTGTTGGCACCTTTTTTACAAATGCTCTTTGAAAAAGGACAACAAGCAGCCCTAGCCAAACCCGAATTTGCTTTCAATGCTAATGTACTACAAGCCTATATCAAATATGGGATGAATGACCTGATTCAGCAGCATAGTAAGGTCTATGCGCTGGCAGCCATCTGTATTTTAATGGTGGTTTCTATTTTTTTTAAAAACGTATTTGTCTATCTCTCTTACCGGGTCTTGGCTCCCATGCGCAATTATGTAATGACCAAACTCCGTTCAGACCTTTATGCCAAGATCTTGGAACTACCCATTGGTTTTTTCACGGAACAGCGCAAGGGCGATATCATTAGCCGAATGAGCAATGACGCCAATGAGATTGAATGGTCTGTGATGAGCACATTAGAAGGTTTGATCAGGGACCCTTTGCAGATCCTGATTATTCTAGCCATCATGGTGGCCATGAGTCCGGCTTTGTCTCTGTTCTTATTGGTTTTGCTACCCTTAACCGGTTTTATTATTGGAAGGGTGAGTAGGTCTTTGAAAAAACAATCTACCAGTTCTCAGGAACAACTGGGTACCCTGATGTCTATCTTGGATGAGACCCTAGGTGGACTGCGCGTAATCAAGGCTTTTAACGCCGAGAAAATTTTGCGCAACAAATTCTTTGACACCAATGATACCCTGAACCATATTCGCAACAAGATGAATTTTAGAAGAGACCTGGCTTCTCCCATGTCTGAGTTCTTGGGCGTATTGGTACTCTCTTGTATTCTTTGGTTTGGTGGGCTCTTGGTACTAAGAGGTGAAGCTGGTTTGAGTCCTGAAAATTTTATTACTTATATCCTCTTCTTTACCCAAATCATTAACCCGGCTAAGTCTTTGTCTACTTCTTTTTACAACGCACAAAGGGGTAGTGCTGCTATTGAAAGAATTGAAGAAATTTTAAAAGCACCAATTACCGTAGTAGACAAACCTGACGCCAAAACCATTGCGCAGTTTAACCATAGCATTGAGTTTAGAAATGTGTCATTTAATTATGACGAGATCAGCATTTTAAAAAATATCAACCTCACCATTGAAAAGGGTAAAACCATTGCCCTGGTTGGTTCTTCGGGTGCGGGCAAAAGTACTTTGGCAGATTTGGTACCTCGTTTTCACGATGTAAGCGAGGGAGAATTACTCATAGATGGGGTGAACATTAAAGAGTATAGTTTGAATAGCGTGCGCAACCTCATGGGGATTGTTACACAGGAGCCCATTTTGTTCAATGATACCATTGCCAACAATATTGCATTAGGTATTGACAATAGCAGTCCTGAAGCCATTATGCATGCAGCAAAAGTAGCCAACGCCTATAATTTTATTGAGCTAAAAGAAGCAGGTTTTGATACCAATATTGGGGACCGTGGTTCCAAATTGTCTGGTGGTGAAAGACAGCGTGTAACCATTGCAAGAGCTGTGCTCAAGAACCCACCTATTTTGATCTTGGATGAAGCTACATCGGCACTTGATACAGAGAGTGAAAGATTGGTACAAGACGCCATTAATAATATGATGCAGAACCGAACTTCCATAGTGATTGCACATAGGCTTTCTACTATTAGACACGCAGATGAAATTATAGTATTGCAAAAAGGAGAGATTGCGGAGCGTGGGAATCATGATGAACTCTTGGCTAAGAACGGCATTTACCGAAGGCTGGTTGATATGCAGGAAGTGAAGTGAAGAGTGAAGAGCGAGGAGTGACCCACCCCGCCCTACGGGCACCCCTCCCACAAGTGGTAGGGGAATTTAGAAGAGTGAAGGAAAAAAATATAGGATAAAAAAAGAGGATGCTTTTGGGCATCCTCTTTTTATTTCAATCAATTAGATCTAAATCTTATTGTTCACCGGGGTGTTTTGCCAGTCCAAGTTTAGCCTCCAAACTCAAAGTAGCATGGGGTACGGCTCTTAAACGGGCTTTGTCTATCAATTTTCCAGTTACACGGCAAATACCGTATGTCTTATTTTCAATGCGCATCAGGGCTTTTTCCAGATGGTCAATATAAGTAATCTGGCGGCTGGCCATTTGGCTCAACTGCTCTCTTTCCATACTCATACTTCCGTCTTCCATGGTCATGTAACGAGCGTCGTCATTGTCTCCGCCCATTTCATCCTTACGGGTAATTAATCCTTGCAAATAAGCCAATTCCTTTTTAGCTGCTTCTAATTTTTTAGAAATCAGTTCTTTGAAATCAGTCAGGTCCGCATCACTGTATTTAACAATGGATTGGTTGGCTGTAGAAGAAAGTTCTTCTCTTTTTTCCAAAGGCGTATACATGGGCCTATAAGGCACACTTGACTTGGTATTGGTCTTGGGCAATTTCAGGTCCTTAATGGGCTCTGGCGCTTTTCTCACGGGTTTTACGGGAGGAGCTGGAGGAGCTGGCGTTTTGGCCACAGGTGCTTTTGCCTTCTGAACGGGTGCTGCAGGAGCGGGTGCTGGTGCAGGTATTGGTTTAGCAGCAGGTTTAGCTGCTGGTTTTGCTACGGGAGTTGCTGATTTTGCCACAGGTTTTTGAACAGTTTTAGATGAGACAGCAGGAGCCTTTTGTGGCGCAGCCTTAGCTTGCGGAACAGCTGCTGGTTTTGCAGCCGGTTTAGCAGCTACAACGGGTTTCTTAACGGGTGCAGCTGGTTTAGGAGCTGGCTTTGGTGCTGGTTTAGCAGCGGGTTTTGCAACAGGTTTTGCTGCAGGTTTAGGAGCCACTTTTGCTGGTGCTGCCTTCTTTGCCGGAGCAGGCGCTGCTTTTTTTGCTGGAGCGGGCGCTGCTTTTTTTGCTGGAGCGGGCGCTGCTTTTTTAGCAGGTGCAGGAGCCGCTTTTTTGGCGGGTGCTGCTTTTTTTGCTGGAGCAGGCGCTGCTTTTTTAGCAGGCGCAGGAGCCGCTTTTTTGGCGGGTGCTGCTTTTTTTTGGGCTGGCTTTTTTGAAGGCATAGCGTTATCCTTTTTTTGTAACTGCTAATTTTAACAGGGTCTCATTGATCTCAATTTCAACGCCATCGGGCAATGTTGAAACCCATTCAATGTTGTCTGCCAAAATTTCGCGGCAAATATAATCGTTAAATTTAATAATAGATTGCTTAAACCCATCAGATTCAAGCAATTTTACGAATATACGGTCTGTTAATTCAAAACCGTTCTCTTTTCTAATATTTTGTATCCGATTCACCAATTCCCTAGCATCTCCCTCCTGTTTTAGGTCTTCAGAGAGCACAATATCTAAGGCAACGGTTAAAGCGCCCTTGCTGGCTACACTCCAACCAGGTATGTCTTCAGCTGCAATTTCTACTTCTGCCAGTTCAATTTGATAGGTTTCTCCGTCAACTTCTATTGCTATTTGGCCATTTTTCTCTAGTTGGGCAATCTCCTGTTGGCTAAAAGCACCAATTAAAGCAGCAGCCTGCTTCATCTTAGCACCCATTTTGGCGCCCAAGAGTTTGAAATTGGCCTTGATTTTCTTTTTGATAATGCCTTCGGTCTCGGTCAGGTACACCATTTCCTTCACGTTTACCTCGGCCAAGATCAGGTCTTGCACCAATTCTAGCTGGGCCTTCATTTCTGGATTCAGTACCGGTATCAAGATTTTTTGCAAAGGCTGGCGCACTTTAATATTCACTTTCTTGCGCAAAGACAGAACTAAAGAACAAGTGTCTTGGGCCAATTGCATCCTTTCTTCCAAACCTGCGTCAATGGCAGCCGGATTGGCTACTGGAAAATCAGCATGGTGAATAGAAGCAGCTTCAAATCTATTGGTTAACTGGTTTAGATTCTGGAACAGGGCATCGCTAAAGAATGGTGAAATGGGTGCCATTAAACGAATAATGGTTTCCAAACATTCATAGAGGGTTTGGTAAGCAGAGATCTTGTCTAACTCATAATCGCCCTTCCAAAAACGCCTTCTACACAAACGCACATACCAGTTGCTCAAATGCTCATCCACAAAACTTTCAATGGCCCTACCTGCAATAGTGGGTTCATAATCATCCATGGATTCAGTGACTTTCTTGATCAGGGTATTGAGTGAGCTTAAGATCCAACGATCAATCTCGGGTCTATCGGCCAAGGGCACCGGCGCTTCCTGAAAAGCAAACCCGTCTACATTGGCGTAAAGAATAAAGAACTGATAGGTATTGTACAGGGTTCCAAAGAATTTGCGTTGCACTTCTTGAATCCCCGCCAAGTCAAATTTTAAATTATCCCAGGGCGATGCATTGGTGATCAAATACCATCTAGTAGCATCAGCACCATATTTTTCAATGGTTTCAAAAGGATTCACCACATTGCCCAAGCGCTTACTCATTTTGTTGCCGTTCTTGTCTAGCACCAATCCATTACTCACCACGGTTTTGTAAGCTACATTGTCAAAAAGCATTACCCCAAGAGCGTGAAGGGTATAAAACCATCCACGGGTTTGGTCAACGCCTTCGGCAATAAAGTCTGCAGGGAATGCTTCTCCTTTGTCTACCAAGTCTTTGTTCTCAAAAGGATAATGCCACTGCGCATAAGGCATGGCACCACTATCAAACCAAACGTCTACCAGGTCTGATACGCGTTTCATGGGTTTGCCCGATGGGCTCACCAAAATAATATCGTCTACAAAGGGTTTGTGTAAATCCAAGATCCCCTCGTGTAAATAGTGTTTGTTTACGTCTCCGCCCAAGACCTCACTGGCTTTGCGAATGCCTGCATTTAGCTCTTCAATAGAACCAATACAAACTTCTTCATCACCCTCTTCAGTTCTCCAAACTGGAAGTGGGGTTCCCCAATAACGGCTACGGCTTAGGTTCCAGTCAACCATGTTTTCCAACCAGTTGCCAAATCGGCCTTCGCCAGTAGATTTGGGTTTCCAGTTAATGGTTTTGTTCAACTCCACCATGCGGTCTTTCACGGCTGTGGTTTTGATAAACCAAGCGTCCAATGGATAGTATAAAATGGGTTTATCCGTTCTCCAACAATGCGGATAACTGTGTTCGTATTTTTCAACTTTAAAAGCGCGATTCTCTTTTTTGAGTTTGACACAGATGTCTACGTTTACGTCTACATAGTCTGCCTCATCCTTGTAATTCTTGACGTATCTATTGCTAAACTCACCCAGTCCGTCAACAAATTTTCCTTGTTTGTCTACCATGGTCAAGATTCCAATATTGGCTTTCTTACCCACTTTATAGTCATCGGCACCAAAGGCTGGGGCCGTATGCACAATACCGGTACCGTCTTCTGTGGTTACAAAGTCTCCTACAATTACTTTAAAAGGTTCTGCGCCTGGCGCGATGCTCTCAATGACAGCAGGGCTATTGGCTTCATAAGGCATCAGCTGTTCATAGCGCGCGTTCTCAACCTGAGCACCTTTGAATTTTGTCAAAATGGTCCAAGGCAATAATTTGGTTTCTGCGGTATGATTGTCAAAATCACCGTTCTCACCCTCTGGCTTGAAATACTTGCCCAGCAAGGCTTCTGCCAATACCAGGTTAACGGGTAAAGCCGTATAGGGATTAAAGGTCTTCACCAATATATAGTCAATATTGGGTCCAACGGTTAAGCCAAGATTGGATGGCAGGGTC
>CAIZMD010000204.1 GCA_903933995.1 uncultured Bacteroidota bacterium | reverse complement strand
GTCTTTTGTCAAGTGCTCTTTTAATTGGATCACGCCCTGTAAACAGCTACCAGCGCTGTATCCACAGACCAAGCCTTCTTCTTTGGCAATTCTTCTGGCCATGACCGCACCGTCTTTATCGGTTACTTTTTCAAAACGATCAATCAAGCTCATATCATAGTTGGCAGGAACAAAATCTTCCCCAAAACCTTCAGAGATATAGGGGTATACTTCTTTCTGATCCAGCTCACCTGTTTCAAAATATTTTTTGAGCAAAGAACCATAACTATCAATGGCCCAGATTTGAATATTGGGATTTTTTTCTTTTAAGAATTTGGCCGTGCCTACAACAGTTCCACCGGTACCACTTGCAACAACTAAGTGTGTGATTTTTCCTTCTGTCTGTTCCCAGATTTCAGGACCAGTTTGTTCATAGTGTGCCAGTCTATTGGCCAGGTTATCATATTGGTTCACATACCAAGAATTGGGCACTTCAGTAGCCAATCTTTTTGATACAGAATAATAAGACCTAGGATCAGAAGGTTCTACGTTGGTGGGGCAGACAATCACTTCGGCACCAACAGCTTTAAGAATATCGGCTTTCTCTTTAGACTGTTTGTCGGTGGTAGTAAAAATACATTTGTATCCCTTAACCACAGCGGCCAAGGCCAAACCCATCCCGGTATTTCCGGATGTACCTTCAATAATGGTACCACCAGGTTTGATCTTTCCTTCCTGTTCAGCCACTTCCAGCATTTTCAAGGCCATACGGTCCTTGATACTATTGCCAGGATTAAAGTATTCTACTTTGGCCAACACGGTGGCAGGAAGGTCTTTACAGATCTTGTTAATCTGTATCAAAGGGGTATTACCAATGGTTTCTAGGATATTGTTCAGCCACATAAACTAACACTTGTTTGCAACAAAGATATTGTTTTGGAACTGCGGAAGAACAAAGGAAAACTTAATTTTTCAACACTATTTTTTAGGACTAGTAAATGTTTTCCAATCAAACTGGTCCTTGCTGGCATTGTTTCTTGCAGCTAGATCAGCCAACATGGTTTGAATGGTCTTTTTGACTACCCAGTTTCCATTGACCATGACGCCAGCAATTTTGCGAACATTTTGAATATCATTGAGCGGGTTCTCATCCAATAAAATTAGATCGGCCAACTTGCCTTTTTCAATGCTACCCACCTGTTTTTCCATACCCAACCACTGAGCTGGTAATCTAGTAGCAGATGCCAAAGCTGCCTGCGGCGATAGTCCTGCTTTGACCAAGAGCCCCAATTCATCGGGCAAAGAAAATCCCGCAATCACACCAGAAGTTCCTGCATCGGTTCCTGTTACAATGGGCACTCCTGCTGCATCACAGGCTTTTACCAATTCAAGGTTAAAGGCAGCGTATTGTTCAAAATGCGCAATATTTTCAGGGCTAGACATTTTGTTGTACTTATTAGCCGTAAGCCATTTGCTTTGAAGCAAGGGATGTACATAAGCCAAGCTGGGCAAGGTTTTGAGCGGTTCTAAAGACCTTACTTGAGCGGCAATGGCTTCCATGGTAATCAGGGTAGGAGAGAACCAAGTACCATTTGCTTTTAACAGCGCGGCCATTTCATTTGCTTCCTCGGCACTATAATCTTTGGCATAATTGCTCAGCTCTTCTGCGTGTGCTACCATACCAAAACCTGGAACAAAAGCTTCTTTTAATTTGCCTTTAAAACTGTCTGGAATATGACCAATGACTTTGAG
>CAIZMD010000203.1 GCA_903933995.1 uncultured Bacteroidota bacterium | reverse complement strand
AGTTTGTTCCCCACCAGTTTTTCTTTGGATATATGGGCGCCTTATTCAGGACATGGACATTGGATGGACCCAGACATGATGATAGTTGGAGACGTTTCCATTGGGCCTGTGTTGCACCCCACTAGATTAACACCTGATGAGCAGTATAGCCATATCAGTATTTTTAGTCTCTTGGCTGCGCCGATGTTAATTGGATGCCCAGTAGAACGCTTAGATGCATTCACTTTAAATCTATTAACCAATGATGAAGTGATTGCCGTAAACCAAGATCCCTTGGGTAAAGCAGGAAGATTGGTCAAAGATGACGGACAAGTGCAGGTTTGGTTAAAGCCATTGGAAGATGGTTCTTATGCAGTAGGTTTATTCAATATTGCAGGTTATGGAACCACAGCAGCTTCCTATTTTAGATCAGGTAAGGAACAACCTATTAACTACTTATTTGATTTTGCTGCCCAAGGTTTAAAAGGCAAGTGGATGGTCAGGGATCTATGGCGTCAAAAAGACATGGGTGTTTTTAGTGGAAAGATCAGTACGTCTATTCGGTATCATGGTGTTAGCATGTTTCAATTAATACCAGTAAAATAATTCTGTATGAGATTCAAGTATTTATGTTTGTTGTTTATGGGATTGATGGTGCAACAATTACATGCACAACCCAATTTTAAAGTGCCAGCCATGCCTGATCCGGCTGCTAGACTGGCTAGTTTACAACAACAATGGGAAGCTGTTCAGAAAACGCCACCACAGCTTGGCGTAAGAGATGTGTTTACTTTTGTGTTGGATGCATTAGATGCTAATTTTTTAAAACCCGAACAAGTAGAATGGGTACTTAAATTGGTTCAGACCAGAATGATACATGATCCCAATGCGGGAAGAAGCTATGGGAATATATTTTGGGGATGGAATGAAACTGGCAATAATATTGGGGATGGGAATAATATTGAATTTTGTATGCAGTATGGCATGCCTATTAAATTATTATTCAATGACCGTTTAAGTGTAGCCGCCAGAAAAACATTGGATGAGATTTTCACACTTGGAATCAAAGGAGCTCGCAACCAAGAAGTGCGTATTTCCTATACCAATATTTATTTGATGAAGATTTGGAATTTTGTTGCATTTGCACAAGTATATCAAGATCCAGCCATATTAGAAGAGGGAAGAAACTATTATAATCAATGGCTCAAACACGTAGCCAATTATGGTAATCGGGAATATGATAGTCCAACCTATTGTGGTGTTGATTTGGAGTCCTTGTTATTGCTATATCGTTTTGCAAAAGATGAAGATATTAGGGCAAAAACAAAAGACGTGATTCAGTTTTTTTTGAATGACTTGAGTATGCACTATAATCCACTTGGAGGGTATTTGGGTGGTGCGCATAGCAGGGACTATAACAGGGTATTTGGTAGAGATTTGTTAGAAGAAAAATATTTCAATCCCTTGATTGGAAGAAAAAATAACAATACCCAATTATTCAATCAACTCTGTTTATCAACCCTTCAAGAAATTGGTTTGTCAAAGGAGCAAAAAGCCTTGATGATCAAACCCAATAGATATAGTGTACAGAGATGGGATAGTTTGGCCCATACTTATGCGGTAGATTTTGTTGGTAAGAAAGTTTCTATTGCATCTACCAATCAATACTATAGCCCGGATGACAAACCCTTTGCTATGTATTTGTTTAGCCCAGCTAAACCAGAAATGCCCAATATTGCTTTTGCCATGGAAGGTAGGGATGACCACTATGGTACCTGGTCCAATACGGGCATGGGTGATAAAATGAAACACTTGATGCCAGCCAATTATCCCGCCAATGGCGGATGGGGTAAGACTAGGCATTTGATGCCCTTTATGCAATCTGCTCAGAATAGAGGAGAGTTTGTGATGTTGGTAGCAGGAGAGCGTGATCATAACTGCATCAAGCCTTATGTGAATTCTACTATTATACTTCCCAATTATTTTAACGAGATCTATTTGGGCAATCAAAAAATTAGCGTTCCAACTGTGGGCACTTCAACTGCATTGGATGCCAGCAATACTTTTTTTGCTCGATTTGAAGACGTTGCCATTGCTTTTAAATATTTGATCAGCAATGCGGATGATAGTTCCAAACCCAGATTATACAATGATGGGTTTGCTTACCAATCAGCTAGAGAAAAATTTCAAATGGTCAATAGTCAGGCATTAAGACTCACCCTGCAGCATCCTAGGAATGGAAAAGCCATGATTGCTATGTGGTGGAAAACAGCAGAAGGAATTAAGACAGATGCAGACTTTAAAAAATTCCGTGAATCTGTTTTATCTGCGCCTGTTCAAGTGAGTAATCAAAATGGGATAGTAGATGTGAAAGTAACTACAGCAGCAGGGGTGTTGGGAGTTAAATCAGATTTGAATATCAAAAAACGTTTGGACTATTATAATCCAACCGCTTTGCCCGCTGATTTTCTATTTAATATTGATGGAAAAGAAATTGGGAAGCCCTTGTTAGAAAAATACAAATAGGGTATTGAGTATCTGCAAATTTCCATTCATGCAAATGACATTAAAATCTGCTTTCCTCTTTGGTGCTTGTCTATTCTTTTTGAATGGTATGGCTCAACCAAAATTGCAACTCTCATTGGATTGGAAGCATTTTTTGTCAAAGCAAGATTTGGTTTGGAATCAAATGCCCAAGGATTATTTTGAAGGGGCATTTGTGGGTAATGGCTTATTAGGTGCCATGGTATTTAAAGATGATCAGCTGCCCAATGCTTTGCGTTTTGAAATAGGTAGAACCGATGTCTATGACCATAGAACAGCCATGCCAAGTGCTTATGAAACCAGCCGTTTACCTATTGGCCAGTTTTTGATTAGCCCCAAGGGGCAGGTGACCCATTGTCAAATGCGGATGGATCTTTGGAATGCAGAGATTAGAGGAACCATTACCACTAATTTGGGTCAAATTCAATTTAGGTGCTATACACCTTCTTCAGAAGAATTGATTTTGATTGATGTACAAAACTCTGAAGGGGAGCGTGGGTACCAATATTTTTTCAGACCTCAGTCTGCACAAAGTGCTAGATACATTTTTAAAAGAGCCAGTGGTCTGGAATTAAATATTCCCTATCAACTCAATCCGCCGGCTCAAGTAAGTCAGCAAGCGGGTATAGAAATCATAACTCAGCCTTTGTTAATGGGAGATGATTATGCCACTGCTTGGAAGTCTAAAAAAACTTCGGATAGTACAAACATTATTTTGATTACAGTGGCCAATAGATGGGGTAGAACCCGAAAGCCTGGTGCGGGTTCTGCTATTGACGCAGTAAACACCATTCAAAATGCTATGTTGAAATCCAGGACTCAAATGGAGAAGGCACATAGAGATTGGTGGCATGCTTATTATCCCAAAAGTTTTATCAATATTCCTGATACCAAGCTCCAAAGTTTTTATTGGATTCAATTATACAAATTGGCCAGTGCCACGCACCCCAATAGACCGGTAATAGATTTGATGGGGCCTTGGTTCAAACCCAGTTCCTGGCCCTTATTGTGGATGAACCTAAATGTACAGCTTAGCTATTATACCTTGGGTATGACCAATCATAGTGACCTGGAAGAAAACCTATACCAATTATTAGAGCGGCACAAGGATCAATTAATTGCCAATCTTCCTCCTGAGTTTCAAAATGATTGCGCGGGAGTGCGTAACCCCGTTGGATTTGATGACCTCTACAATCCACTTTTTTTATCTGCAGATACAGCCAACAGAAAAGAAATTAATATCATTGTCTTGCCCTGGTTAACACAAATGTATTACTTGCATAACCGGCGCATCATGGATGATCAAGCGCTAAGGAATCAAGTTTACCCAATGATGCGCCGTGCATTTAATGTATACTTACGCATCATGTACAAAGGAGCGGATGGCAAGTATCATATTCCTTATACCTACTCAGATGAATATGGCAATGCACAGGAAACCAGTTTAAACATCGCGCTAGCTAGTTGGGGATTCAAAACTTTGATAGCAACTGCTGAAGCATTGCATATTCAAGATCCATATTTGTCCAAGTGGAAAGAGATACTATCCAATATGGCAGACTATTCCATCAATGAAAATGGAATCATGATTGGCAGGGGGCAAGCCTTTGCCAAACCGCATAGACATTATAGTCATCTATTCTCCATCTTTCCTTTGTATGATTTGAATTTGGATAATGCAGCCAATCGTCTGCCTTTGATGCAACAATCCATTACTCATTTTACTGCCTTAGACGGTGACAATTGCATGTATAAATTTTCAGGAGCTGCTTCTTTGTGGGCAGCCATAGGAAAAGGAGATTCCGCCTACAAATGGTTGAATAGGTCTTTGGATTTGTTGCCCAGATTTGCTGCACCACCAGCACCTGCAAGAACGCCAACGGTTACGCCTAATACACTTTACTCAGAAAGAGAGAATCCCACTTTTGAATCACCCATTGCTTCTACTAGATCCATGCTTGATCTCTTGTTTCAAGATTGGGGAGGCGTGATCAGAATTTTTCCAGCCATCCCAAGTACTTGGAAAGATGCCAGTTTTTATCAACTAAAAGCCCAAGGAGGTTTTTTAGTAAGTGCCAAAAGGGAAAATGGGATCACCCAATTTGTGGCTGTGAAAAGTTTGGCGGGACAAGACTGTGTGTTGCAAACGGATCTAAAAGGTACCATCAATTTAGTTGGTCCCAAAGGAGCCGCCATGCAACAAAAAGGGCATCGCGTCAGCTTAAAAATTCCCAAGGGAGCAACAGTTGTTCTTTATGTAGGTCAAAAGCCCAACAACTTTGAAATTAAACCAGATCTGCAAGCATTTCAGGCACAAAAGGCTTGGGGAATTCAGTAAGGAATGATAACCGAAATCGATTTCGCAAAAAAGCAGTAGATGCTTTAGGACTATTCTTACTAAAACGATTTAACTTACCCCTTCTAACCTAGAATTGATGCCATGAGAAAAGCCGCCCCGCTTGCTATTGTTCTTTTTTTGACCCTATCTGTCCATGCCCAAACCTGGGTTGATTCTGTAGATAGACACGGTAGGGAACAGTTCATGCCCGCAGAAAAATACAAATGGGATTGGGGTCAAGCAACTTTTCTAAATTCCTTGATTCATTTGTATCAATCCAAACAAACGGTAGCGGAGAAAAAAATCTATTTAGACTATGTGAAAACGGCCATGGATGCTACTTATGTAGTAGCCAATGGTAAGCATCCCAATGCGGTAGCTTCTGCCCATGGCATGGCATTCTTAGCCCGCATAACTGGTGAGAAAAAATACCTAGACAAGGCACAAGAAATTTATGCGGACTATTTAAAAATTCCAAGGGCCAAGAATGGTGGGGTATCGCACCGCGCAGAGACAATAGAACTCTGGGATGATACGGTCTACATGCTGAATATGTTCTTGCTTGAAATGTATAGACTCACCAAGGATGAAAAATATATTGCTGATTTTTTAGAACAGTTTAATGCACATGATGAAAAACTCATTGACCCCAAATCGGGTTTATGGGTGCATGGTTATGATGATGACAACCAAGATTACAATGATGGTTGTAGTATCATGGGATGGCCCGATAAAACCACGCGCAAAAGCAGTCAGATCTGGGCTCGTGGCAATGGTTGGGTAGGTATGGCTTTGTCCGATGCGTTGAATACAGTGCCTCGTTCTTCTAAATACTGGAAGCCAATGCAAAAAGCATTTGTACATTATGTGCAATCCATTGCGCCATTACAAGATGCTAATTCTGGTCATTGGTATCAATTGGTCACTATGCCATCTGAGCCACGCAATTTCTTAGAAAGTTCTTGTACGGCCATGTTTGCTTACACCATTACTATGGGATTAAAAATGAAAATTCTAGACAAGAAACAATATGGTCCCATGGCAGACAAAGCCTATCAAGGATTGCGTAGCATGAGTTTGAAAAATGGGGGTGAGGCTTACTTGATTCCGTCTAGAGTGTCTGGTGGTACTTGTGTTGGGGATGAAAATTATTACCTGACTAGAAAGATTACAGAAGGCACTGGTTTTGGATATGGTT
>CAIZMD010000202.1 GCA_903933995.1 uncultured Bacteroidota bacterium | reverse complement strand
TCCAGTGATTGGGGTATTTAAAATGATGCCTGGCTGTGCTGTAAAAACTTTATCAGGGTTTAAACCAGACCCTGATTCCGTAGCTTCTGCAAAAGAGAACTGTAAACCCCAATGCTTTCCCCAAGTGGCCCATGCATTAATGCCCCTAGAGATTTTTCTAACTGATTGTGTATCTGAACTGAGATAGCCTACTTCAATCTCTGGATCTATATTTAATTTGAATTTCTCTTTCTCAACAGAGAGCATGCGCAATCTACCATTGCTGTCTTTTTTAAGAAATTTAGGTGTATCTGAATTTGACCAGGTTTTGGGTGTTAAGTTTGATCCAAATTCTTTCTGAAAAAAAGCAACTTCTTTGCGTTCAATGGGTAAGAGTTTGTCTTGATGAACCATCAGAGAATCTAATAATTCTGTTACTTTTAATCTAGAAACAGGTCTAATGATATCATCAAAAACAATATTCCCTTTTTGAGCCTGTCTACTTAAAAAATCATACACATCTGAACGGATATTCACCATAGTGGTTTGTGCCAAAACATTGCTGCACCAAAAACCAATAGCCAGGATGAGACTTAAAAAATATTTCATGTTAATCTGATTAGTAAGCGTTCTGGTCACCACGGAAAATATTAATAATGGTTTGAAGTACTACCTGACAATCAAACCAAAATGACCAACGGTGTATATAATATAGGTCATAATTGACCCTTTTTTGCATAGAAGAAATACTCTTGGTTTCACCCCTACAACCATTCACCTGCGCCCATCCGGTAATACCAGGTTTTACCATATGTCTAAGCATATAATTATCTACCGTATCAATGGATGCCATATTCAATGGAATGGGGTGCGGTCTAGGACCTACCACGCTCATGTCTCCACGCAAGACATTGTAAAACTGGGGTAACTCATCTAAACTGGTCTTTCTTAAAAACAAACCTAGAGCAGTAATTCTAGGGTCATTCTTTGTGGCTTGCAAATAGCTCCCTGCTTCATCTACATCCTTGCTTTGTACCACCATGGTTCTAAACTTATAACAAGTAATTTTTTCATTATTCAAGCCCCATCTTACTTGTTTGAACATCACAGGTCCTTTTGAACTGAGCTTAATCAATAGCATCAAAATGGGCATAAGCCAACTACCAATTAATAAAAAGAAGCATAATGAAAATGCAATATCAAAACTCCTTTTCAAAGTCCTATTCTCCCATTTATCCAAGGGTAGGGATTTGAAATTCAACACGGGAATCAAACCCAAATTATTCACCTGAATATTGGTAGTGGCGTACTGGTCAATATCTGGAATAATTTTAACTGGAATGGAAAACTTATCACAAACCTGTACCGCTTTTTTTACCACTTCTGGTTGAGTATTGGGCAAAGCTATCACCACTTCATCAAAGTCATTGTATGTTAAGACTTCTTCCAGCGCTTCTACTTGTCCAAAGTATTTACTGCCATTGAGTTGAACTGGGCTATGGTGTAACACGCCCCCACAGTGATAGCCATAATAACCATATTTATGTACCGTATCTAAAAAGTCTACCCCAGCAGGCGTAGCCCCAACCAATAGAAAATTTTCTGAAAATTTACCCGCATAAACCAGTCTGTGCGTGTATTTACGAATGGCATATTTAAACACCACGGTTACCAAAAAAATGGCCATGGTATAGGAAAGAAAAAACAGGTTATTAAATTCTACCTGTTTCATGAAAAAATATAGGAAGGCCGCCAATAATATGGCAAATAATACCGCGTTATAAATGGTAGATATAATTTCTTCTGCAAACTTATTGGTCCGTCTATCGGCGTAAAGCCTAGAAAAAAAACTGGCTATAAACCAGGCACTTAAAGAGAAGACCAAAAAGAGCGGGAAAAAATACTGGTTTGGTTCGTAATTTTTTAAACCCATAAACGGGATGCCAACAAATACTATCGTTGCTATACTAATAGCATCTGATAGAAATTTGCTTTGTTGGTATCTGATATAGGATTTAGTGACTTTCATTGATTGCTTTTGATGCTCTACCTCCGGGGGACGGGAAGAATCCATCACATATTATTATTATATCCAATAATAGTGGTCAAAAATAGCTTTTAAATGCTTATCAAGTGATTTTTCATTGATAATTAATCTACTAGCAACTTTAAAAATGCTTTTTTAAATGAGCCTTAAAAAATTCATTTGGCTGCCTAACTGTATAATTTGGCTGTTTTTTCTCTATGTAGATATTGCAGGTATAACATTAAGCTAACTGCTTCTACAAAGAAGGGGAAGATCCCATACCATTGGTGGTCTAATTTTAAGAGTAGGAAACCTGAAAGGGCGGCAAAACTCAAAATGCCAAGCCCTATTAGGAAAATGACTTTGTTTTTCCTTTCTAACAAGAGC
>CAIZMD010000201.1 GCA_903933995.1 uncultured Bacteroidota bacterium | reverse complement strand
GGTAGTTTTATTGATCTTAGTTGGGGATATAGCAATATGATTCCAGCATTTAATAGCGGCCGTAGAGAAGAAAATGTGCTATACTTTAAAGCAGACCTTCCTTTAGTAAGCCCATATAGAAAATGGACTGGGGCATTTGAAACAGCGCTGAGATTTACTTCAAATAGATATATCAGCGACTCTATTTACCAATCAGATTTTAAATATAGAATGCGTGTTTTTGACGGTTGGATTGGATATAATTTAGGTACTAAAAAACACTTGTCTAATGAAGAAATTAAAAATCGTTTGAAGCACTTGATTGCCATAAGAGGCATTCATAGAAATTACGAGGAAATTCCCAAATATTACCAGACCAATTACAACAGCGACTATAGCAATCTTTCCACCATTCTAGGATCTTTAACCGTTTTTGAACAAGATTATTACCACACCAATTATATCTATGGATTTGGTAGAAATGAAGACGTACCAGAAGGTTTTTCTATGTCAATGATTGGAGGATGGACCAATAGAAATAATGTTTCTAGACCCTACCTTGGATTTGATTATCAACGAAACTATTTTACAAGAAAAAAGAACTATATCAATTATATCCTCCGATTTGGGGGTTATTTTGGAGACAACAGATTTGAAGACTTAAGCATTTTAACTGCAGTAGAAACTTTTACCCGTTTGCGAAAATTGGGTGCAAGCAAATGGTTAAATAGGCATTTTTTAAGTGGGAGTTTAACCCAATTAATCAATACCAGGTTAAATGACCCATTAAGACTATCAAGCATTTATGGCATTCCGGATTTTAACAATATTAATTCCAAAACAAGTACTAGGGCAACACTCAATTGTGAATCTGTTTTTTACAATACATGGAAATTTGTTGGATTTAATTTTGCCCCCTTTGTATTCACCAATCTTTCACTCTTGAAAGAACAAAATCTACCCATTACTAAGGCCGATCTTTATTCAGCTATAGGCACTGGAATTAGAACTAGAAATGAAAACTTGGTTTTTGGTACTATGGAATTAAGGGCGGCTTATTACCCTAGAACCATCAATAATATGCCCGTTTGGAATATCACCTTTAATACGGCTTTACAATACAAATACAACAGTAGTTTGGTTAAAAGACCGGATTTTGTAGTGGTAAATTAAGAACGGTAATCAAAAAATGTTATAGCTGATTTTTTTTCATTAGTTTTCCATTCAAACAAAACCTCATATGAAAAAACTAATTCTTCTATCCTCTTTTGCCATGTTTATTGGGCAAGCAATAATGGCACAGGATGCAAAACCAAAGCCTAGTCCAATTGCAAAAGCTACTGAAACAATAGTTTCTGGCGCAACTATTACCATTGATTATAGTCAACCATCCGTAAAAGGCAGGACTATTGGAACAAATCTAGAACCCATGCCAGGTAAGGTTTGGAGAACTGGTGCCAATGATGCCACTGTTTTTGAAACTTCTAAGGATCTAATGGTGCAAGGTCAGAAATTGCCTGCAGGAAAATATGGCTTGTTTTCTGTAGTGAATAATGGGGAATGGACCATCATTTTCAACAAAACATTTAAACAATGGGGCGCTTTTCAATACAAGGAAGCTGATGATGCTTTACGTGTAAAAGCCAAGGCAGATAAAGCTCCTGAATTTCATGAAAAAATGAGCTTTGAAATAGCAAAATCTGGTGATATCACTTTGTATTGGGGTGATAATCGAGTGGTATTTCAAGTTAAATAAGCAACTATTTTATTGAGAAAGCCCCGAATTATCGGGGCTTTCTTTTTTTGGAATCCAACAATTAATTACCAGCTTTGTTATTATAGTAATGCCGGCTTTAACGGTTAATGGTTTATGGTACAAGCTTATAATTTTCTAGCCAGTTGGCAGTTGTTTCCTGAAAAATGTGATTTTCAAAAAGGTCTTGCCCCTAAGAGCGGCAACTATAAGATTGAATCCATAAAAAATGGTCACGCTTTAAGTATTAGCATCAACTGGGTTAGTCTAGAAAACCAGGCTTTTTATAGCCAATATGACATGATACCTGATGATGTACATAGACCATTAGAAAACCTTGATTTTGCCAATTTTATACAGGCAAGCATCTTAAATGCATCCACTATTCAATGCCAATTTTTTAAGGATGATCAAATTGTTTTGGTGGTCACTCATGAGATTTTACAGAATGGTCATTTGAAGTTGACCCAACAGGGAAAAGATGAAACAGCAAATCCCTTTACCAATATTGAAATCTATCACAAACAGATGAGCGTTCTTCCATATGCTTCTTCTGTAGGTAGTGTGGCTATAAGACCAACAAAGGAGGGCGTAATCAAGCACAAAGCCCTTTCTGCCATGGAAGAGCAGACAAATATGCAATTGGACCAGATTAGACAACAAATTGAGCTATTGGCCAAACAAGCACAGGAGATTAGGAAAAGAAAAGAGTTGAGTATGATGATCTATGAAGCCAAGCTCAATTTCAAACCCCAAATAGGACAGATTTATCACCTCTATGAAAAAAGAGATGGAACCCATTTGCTCTCATTAGTAGCACCACAAGAATGGGGTGGATCTGGCCCTTTCAAACAATTTGTTTCTACTGTAAGACTATTAGCAGACCATACTTGGGTAGAATTAAATGAACCTATTTAATTCCGTATAAGCTTCCTCCTTTTTCAAATAATCGGTCAATTCTTTTTTCCACTTCAGGATCAGTTTTTAATTCCGGTGCATGGTGGGGTTTAATTCTTGCATCAATGACCAACGGACCTTTACAACCCCAATGTTTATTGGTGTAGAACTCCGCAATACCATGAATATCGTGCGATGGATTACACCTAGTAAAAGCTACCCAAAGAAAATTATTCAAAGTTGCAGCCGTGAAGCTGGCGTCATTTGCAAGGATGATCATGGGAAACCCTTTTAAAGATTCCAAATGAGGCAATAACTGTTCATTCAAGGATTCCATTTCTAGAAGGGATTGCTCATAATTGGAGAAATCCTTGGTCTGCAAAACAATTACCCCAGGAATGGCTATTTGGGGATTTTCAAATGCAGCTAATTCACGCAAAGCAGCTGGCACTTCTTTACCCAATGTTCTTATAGGTTCACCATAAGCGGCAAATACTACTTTGCTTCCGGAATTCAAACCTGTGCCTGAGTAATCTAAGGTATCAATGGTGGTTTGCGTATGAAAATGCAGGTCTCTTTCTAAGTGAATTCTCTCTAAAACATATTGCAGATAGTCCGGAATATTCCTTGTTTTCAGTTGATTGGTATCATCAGCTGTGATAAACAAGAATTTGGCCAAACTTAATTGACCTGTACCCAATACATGGTTGGCAATGGTTAGTATTTCTGCGGGTTGTTTGGTGGGTGTATAAGGCGTATATCTTTCTGACCCAATGGCCAATAATAAAGGGTGAACGCCAGCGGCATCAACAGCATGCACTTCTTTCAAACCAGGTACTTCCATGGGAATAGCAGCACCCGTTAATTCATGTATCAAATCTCCAAAACTAGTATCTTCTTGTGGAGGTCTACCCACTACTGTAAAGGCCCAAATGGCGTCTTTACGTGCATATACTTTGTGTACCCGCATTAATGGAAAAGGATGGGTTAAGCTATAGTATCCCAAATGGTCTCCAAATGGCCCCTCTGGTTTATTTTCTCCTGGATATACTTCTCCCGTAATCACAAAATCAGCATCTGTACTAATAGCAAATCCGTCTTGATAAGTATACCTAAATCTTCTGCCTCCTAATACACCAGCAAAAGTCATTTCACTAATCCCTTCTGGTAATGGCATCACAGCCGATACTGCGTGTGAGGGTGGTCCGCCAACAAAACAACTCACTTTTAAAGGTTGACCTAATTTGTTGGCCTTGGTTTGGTGCACACCAATACCCCTATGCAATTGATAATGCAATCCAATTTCTTGATTGGTAATATATTCATTACCGGTTAACTGAACACGATACATACCTAGATTGGCGTGCATGATGCCTGGCTGGTCAATATCTTCTGTGTAAACTTGTGGAAGTGTTACAAAAGCTCCTCCATCTTTGGGCCAGTGTTGAATCAGGGGTAATTGGTCTATGCTAATTTCTTGGTAGAGTACCGGTTTTGAAATGGGATTCTTTAATGGCAAGGCTTTCAAAGCAGCCATACCTGCATTAAAATTATCCAAAGGATGTTTGATGGCTTTAATGGGATCTCCTTTTAACGCTATTAAATCTTGCACCAATTCAAAGGTCTTTCTGAAGATAAACTTACTCCGCTCCATGGTTCCATAGATATTGGATGCTGCGCGAAATTTTGATCCCTTTACGTTTTCAAACAAGAGCGCTGGGCCTTGCGCCGCGTATACGCGTAAATGAATGGCCGCCATTTCTAGATAGGGATCAACTTCTTCTTTAATCCTAACCAAATGGCCATTTTTTTCTAAATCTATCAAACATTCTTCCAAGGAGGCATAACTCATATAGAGATAACATTAAGTGCCAGAAAAAGTTATAATTCTCCTGCAAATTACTGATAAATCATCCAATGAATAGGGATGCCGAATCCACTTATCTTTGTAGCATGACCAAATTGAGTGTAAACATCAACAAGTTTGCTACCATTCGTAATAGTAGGGGTGGCAACAATCCCAATGTGGTTCAAGCTGCATTGGATGCAGAACGTTTTGGCGCAGACGGGGTAACAGTTCACCCTAGACCAGATGAACGCCATATTCGCTATGCGGATGTAAGAGATTTGAGCAAAGTTCTAACCAAGGAATTCAATATTGAAGGGAATCCTAAGGATGCCTCTTTTGTAGACTTGGTTTTGGAAACAAAACCAGCCCAAGTAACATTGGTGCCGGACGCACTTGGTCAAATTACCAGTAACCATGGATGGGATACCATTACTCACCAGGATTTTTTGGTAAAGACTATTCAACTATTTCAACAAGCTGGTATCAGGGTGTCCATTTTTGTAGACCCCATTATTGAAATGGTAGCTGCCGCTGCAACAACTGGTACGGATAGAATTGAACTCTATACAGAAGCCTATGCAACACAGTTTGCCAATGGTCAAGCTACTACTGCCATTACACCCTATATTGCTGCGGCTGCAAAAGCCAAAGAACTTGGAATGGGT
>CAIZMD010000200.1 GCA_903933995.1 uncultured Bacteroidota bacterium | reverse complement strand
GTGTGTGGTTTATGTGCAACTATTTGTAAGCAGCTTCGTTCCAGCGTAATTCGTTTTTGAATTGGTAAAGCTGTGTGTCTTTGCCAATGAGTAAGTATTCAATGCCAGCCATTTCTGCAAAGTCTTCCAAGTTCTCTGGACTTAGGTTTTGACTATAACAGGTATGGTGTGCACCTCCAGCCAAGATCCAAGCGGCACAACCGGTATGCATATTGGGATAAGGTTTCCACAATACACGGGCAACTGGTAAATTGGGTAATTGGTTAAATGGTGTTACAGCCATGACTTCATTGACCAATAAACGGAATCGGTTACCCATATCTACAATAGATGCATTCAATGCTGGGCCAGGTCCTGAATTAAATACCAGTCTTACCGGATCGGCTTTGCCGCCAATGCCTAGTGCGTGAATTTCACAACTTGGTTTGGCGTCTGCAATTGATTCGCAGATTTCTAACATATGTGATCCCAAAACCATGCGGTTGTCTGGATTAAAATGATAGGTATAATCTTCCATAAAACTATTGCCCCCTTTTAAACCGGATCCCATCACTTTCATAGCACGTACCAATGCAGCAGTTTTCCAATCTCCTTCTCCTGCAAAACCATAACCCTTGGTCATTAATCGTTGTGCAGCAATACCTGGCAATTGTACCAGACCATGTAGATCTTCAAAAGTGGTAGTGAATCCTTTGAACCCTCCATTTTTCAAAAAGGTCTCAATGCCTATTTCAATTCTTGCGGCTTCTCTCAAAGACGGGTGTTGATCTCCTCCTTTTTGCAAAGCAGGTACTAGGGTATATTCGTTTTCATAAATACCAACTAGTTCATCAATGGCTTCTTCTGAAACAGCGTTAACCACTTTTACCAAATCACCTACACCAAAAGTATTCACGGAGTAACCAAATTTCATTTCGGCTTCTACCTTGTCTCCTTCTGTTACGGCAACATTGCGCATATTGTCTCCAAAGCGGCAGAACTTAGCGCCCTGCCAATCATGCCAACCAGCAGCAGCACGCATCCAGCCATTGATTTTTTTCAATGACTCTACGTCTTGCCAATGACCTACTACTACTTTTCTATTGATGCGCATACGCGTCATCATAAAACCAAATTCACGGTCTCCATGCGCACTCTGGTTGAGGTTCATGAAATCCATGTCAATGGTAGACCAAGGAATGTCTCGGTTAAATTGGGTATGAAAATGTAATAATGGTTTTCTTAAAATCTTTAATCCTGTAATCCACATTTTGGCTGGAGAGAAAGTATGCATCCAAGTCATTACCCCAATACAATTAGTAGCATTATTGGCGTCTTGCATCACTGCATTAATTTCTTCTGCCGTTTTTACCGTAGGCTTGAACACAATGCTAACGGGGATTTCAGGAGACTCATTCAAATAGCTAGCAATGGTTTTAGAATTTTCTGCTACTTGCAACAAAGTGCTTTCTCCATACAAATCCTGACTTCCTGTAATAAACCAGACTTCCAGTTTTTTTAAATCAATCATATCTTT
>CAIZMD010000199.1 GCA_903933995.1 uncultured Bacteroidota bacterium | reverse complement strand
GCATTTACCCTGAACACATTTTAAACCTGCTTCAATAATCTCAAATTTGGAACTATCAATCATGATAGGAATACGCGCAATATCTGGTTCTGATTGAATCAGGTTCAAGAAAGTAGTCATGGCTTGTACGCCTTCTAACAAAGCGTCATCCATGTTTACGTCTAATACCTGTGCGCCGCTTTCTACTTGTTGGCGCGCCACAGAAAGTGCTTCTTCGTATTTGTTTTCCTTGATCAGGCGCGCAAATTTTTTGGAACCCGTTACATTGGTTCTTTCTCCAACGTTTACAAAATTGGTCTCAGGTCTAATGACCAAGGGTTCTAAACCGGATAAGCGCAAGTATGGTTTGATGCTGAGCATAGTTCTAATTTATAGTGCCGTTTCTAAAACGGGTAAGGGTCTTGGTTTGAGGTGCTGTACGTTTTGTGCAATATGCTTGATATGATCAGGTGTAGTGCCGCAGCATCCACCTACAATATTGACAAATCCTTGCTGTGCCCATTCTTCAATAAAATGTGCTGTTTCATGGGGCTGTTCATCATATTCTCCCATGGCATTGGGCAATCCCGCATTGGGATAGGCCGATGTATGACAAGCCGCAATACTGCTCAGTTCTTCAATATGACTACGCATTTCAGCAGCACCCAAAGCACAGTTTAATCCAACACTAAGTGGGTTTGCGTGCATGACAGAAGTATAGAAGGCTTCAAGTGTTTGACCGCTTAGGGTTCTACCTGATGCATCGGTAATGGTACCACTGATCATCACGGGTAATTCAGGAATGCCTTTGTCACGGAAATATTTTTTCACCGCAAAAATGGCTCCCTTGGCATTAAGGGTATCAAAAATGGTTTCAATTAAAATGATGTCAACACCACCGTCTACTAATCCTCCAATCTGCTCATAATAGGCTGCAACTACTTCGTCAAAAGTAACAGCCCTATAACCAGGGTTGTTTACATCTGGAGACAAACTAAGGGTCTTATTCAAAGGGCCTATCGCGCCAGCTACAAAACGTGGTTTGGCAGGATTAAGAGCTGTGTATTTATCTGCTGCAATTCTAGCGCATTTGGCTGCAGCAACATTTAGTTCATAAGCCAATGATTGCATGTCATAATCTGCCATGGCAATCACGGTGCTACTAAAAGTATTGGTTTCAATAATGTCTGCTCCTGCTTCTAAATAGAGCTCGTGAATACCAATAATAATTTCGGGCTTGGTAATACAAAGCAGGTCATTATTGCCTTTTACGTCTGTATGCCAGTCTTTAAATCGCTCTCCGCGATAGTCTGCTTCTTCCAATTTATGACGCTGAATCATGGTTCCCATGGCCCCGTCAATCACCAATATCCGCTCTGCCAATGCTTGTTTTAAGTCCATACCAATGGTTTATTCCTAGTGCTTTGCACTGGAAAGTGAATAGATCCGAACCATAAAACGCAAGGAGAGAATGCTGTGGAGCTCTTCAAGACGTTTATTAGTTCGTTTGTCCCCACGTATGGGGATTGCAGGCCGAACAATAAACAAATCCGCCTGCTATTGTGCAAAAATAGCAGGCGGAGCTTGATTTTCCAAGAATATCGTTGTTGAAAGACCGGATTGGCCTGACTTAGTAAGTTTATGGAACAATAATGGCGTCTTTTAATACCACATCGCTCAAAAATCCGGTACAGATTCCTTTTACCGTTACTGTTTGACCCGGTTTTAAACTAGGGTCAGCTTTTTTCAGAGTACAGAATACACTAGCAAAAGCATCTTCAGACTTGAGGCTAAGCGTGGTATTGCCCACTTGATCAATCTTGGTTTCGCCTATTTCACCCTTGATTTCAAGAGGTTTGTCTAAATACAGTGCATTGGCATTGGGTTCATTTTCTTGATAAGCTTTTACCAATGCTGCAGCTGTTAATGGTATCCCTTTCTCATCTGCCACATCCCTTTTAAAATGGGTTGGGGCATAGAACACAAAGAACCAAACGCCTAGAACACCCAGTACTACGGCTATTAATGCACCAATGATGATTTTTTGTTTCATGATTGAAAATTTAATCTTGGTGAACCATTACCATTTATTTTTAAAGTCCTTGGGTTTTACAATGGTAAATACCCTTGAGATATTGAATCCAAAATGGATGTCTCCATCTCCCCATTTGCCCGTTGTTTCATGTATGAAACTGCGTTCTGTGGTGCCGTATGAATTGGTCAAATGCAACTGAAATACGTGACCGCCTGTTTCAATATCAACCCCAAAAGACATGGAATTGGTATAGCCATCAAATGGGGTAAACTGGTAATAATATTCTCCTGTTAAATTCACCCTTTTAGAAACCCTTTGTCTAGCAGCTACGCCCAAACTCCACATCATATTATTGTCTGTTGGCTTGGGGGTGGCGCTATAATAAACCATGGTAGGCATCAATTGCAAAGAAGTATAATCATTAAATTTTCTGGCAATCAACAATTGATGAGAATGAAAGAAATTTTGAGTTTTAAAGGCTGATGCCAAAGGGTCAAAATTTTTAATGGTCCGCCACATACCGGTTCCAACATAACTCATGGTTATTGGCGTGGCCGATGGTCCTGTAGTTTGTTGTAAAATCTTGTATTTCAGCAATGCGGTAAACTCTTTATCATAAGTACCGCGGCTAATACCAACCATTAATCTATCGGTAATACCATAGTCCAAGGCCAAACGCGTAAAAGCATTGTCAAGTCCAAAAAATTCATAAGTACCGCCACTAATAGACCCAAATCGGTGTGAGATTCTAAAATCTAAAATCCCTTTTCCTACGTTTTCAACGGAATGGCCACTAACAATTCTGGTACTCTTAAAAGTAGATCTTACTTTTTCTTTTACAGGACTACTACTGTCTTTGAATAAGTCAGTTTGTGCGTTTAGTGAAAGGCTGTTCATCAACAGCAATAAACATGCAAAGGCAACAAGTGGGTGTTTGTTTTTCAAGGTTGTCTGTTTTATTCGTAAATGCAATAAAGGCTAATAGTGGCTTCAGGAGCAATTTTGGATCCTATATAACTGCCAGTAATATTGAAGTCTTTCAATTTGATTTTCAGGTCACTCTTGAGCATGATCTTGCCACTGCTCAAAACAGTGAGGGTTCCATTCACAGTCATTTTTTGACCAACTCCATGAATGGTTAAAGTGCCTTCTGCACTTACTTCATTGGCCCCAGCTTTTGTTAAATCAATTCTTTCTAAATTATTGATATAGCCTTTGAATTCCGCTTTAGGGAATTTGCTACTCTCCATATAATTCTCATTAAAATGGTCTTCCATCAATTGGTTTTCAAATTTGAACCCCTTGATCAATACGCTAAAAACCAATTGCCCATTGCTTTCTAACCACCTGCTATCTCCCTGATTGTTTACGGCACGGATGGTTTCCAAAGGAGAGCTTGCGTTAAATTTAACCTGGCCTGATTTGGTGCTATACATTTTTTGAGCAGACAATTGACTGGCACAAAACAGGGTTAAAATCAATAATGCTTTTTTCATGTTGTTGTTTTTAGGTTCATGGTAGGGATACACTACTCAATATATCAATTCTAATGTTTAAAATAGCCATAGTTCCCCAGCACATTTAAACCTCAGATAGATTTACGGTAAATGTTTTGGGGAAGTTGCCCGAGTATAAAAATTAAATAGGGGTTATTTTACATATTGCTGAATCGGGAGTCGATTAGCAATACTTCTAGCAAGTGTCATTTCATCTGCATATTCCAATTCCCCACCAAATGCAATACCTCTAGCAATAGTGGTGATCCTGCAAGGGAATTGTTCCAGTTTTTTCTGGATATAATAAATGGTGGTATCCCCCTGAATATTGGGGCTAAGTGCAAAAACCAATTCTTCTATGCCTTCATTTTTGATCCGCTGAATCAGGGGTTCAATATTCAGCTGATCTGGTCCAATACCATCTAATGGAGAAATAATGCCGTCTAATACATGATAGGTTCCATTAAACTGTTGGGTGCTTTCAATAGCAATTACGTCACGGATATTCTCCACCACACAGATCATGCGTTGGTTACGCTGAGAATTGGAACAAATAGAACAGATATTGCCATCGCTTACATTAAAACAGCGTTGACAAAAACGGATATCCCTACGCATTTTGGCAATGGTTTCACCAAAGAACTGAACTTCATTCACGTCTTGCTTCATCAGGTGCAAGACCAGTCTCAGGGCGGTCTTTTTACCAATGCCTGGGAGTTTGGAGAATTGCAGTACTGCGTTTTCAAGTAAGGCGGAAGGGAGTTGCATATGGTAAAGATAAGCAGCCCTCCGGCTTCTGATTCAAACAGATTGTTTTTTTTAGTGAGAATGCATTTCCATGGGCTTAGCACCTTTTTTGAATATCCACTCACTATTCAATAAGTAAGCCCCAGAAACAACAATCGCTATCCCGTTTGTTAATCCAGCAAGGATCTCAATATGGTCATCGTTTTCAAGTCCAGTTTTAACCATGACGGGTTGGAATTTATTGCTAGCAATGGCTACCCAAACCATGGCTCCATGGGCATCTCTAATAACGGCGTTGGTGGGTAAGGTTAAACTTTTTCTGACAGGCGATTTTAAAACCACATATGCCGCCATTCCAGGTTTTAGTTGATGGTCTTTATTGGGGATGCTCACCCTTAGAAGGTTGATCCTAGTATCTGGATTGATTTCTGGGTTAACAAATGCTATTGTCCCTTTTAATTCCAATCCAGTAAGTTCTGGAAATCTAGTAATGGCTTCACTATTGCTGTTGATACTTGATAACTGAGAAGTGTAGGCTTGTGCTTCTACCCAAACTTGGTCTAGGTCAGAGATCATAACCAGAGAAGAACCCTCCATTAAATAGTCTCCCTCTTTAAAATTCAACTGGGTAATATAACCACTGACATTGCTGTAAAACACCGTGTTTGAACTAGCTTTTTTATTACTGGCCATGTCTGCAATCTGTTTTTCTGACATACCCCATAGTAATAATTTATGTTTGGCAGCTTGAAGTAGTTGTTGAAAATTAATCAAGGGCTCATTGGCAAATGCCCGTTGCTTGTCTAGCAAGAGTAAATATTCCTGTTTGGCATTATTCAATTCCTCACTATATAATTCAAATACAGGATCCCCTTTTTTAATATTGTCTCCCAGGTTTTTGAAATACAATTTTTCCATTCTTCCATTCACCCTAGCACTAATTGTATTGGCATGCATTTGGTCAAAATTCACAGTGCCTGTTAACACCAACTCGTCACCAATACGTCCATTATGAATACTATCTATCTGAATATTACCCAGTTTCATCTGTTGATCGCTGAGTTCTAAAAAGCCACCTGATTCACTACTTTGTTTTTTAACCTTGGTTAGATCCATTTTGCAAATAGGACATTTGCCTGGCTTGTCACTTACCACTTGTGGATCCATGGAACAGGTATAATAATATCCTGTTTCTGTGATGGGCTGTTCTTTTTCCAATCCTTTACAAGAGCAGAACAGTAGTATCAATAGACCAAAAATTAGTTGTTTCATACTT
>CAIZMD010000198.1 GCA_903933995.1 uncultured Bacteroidota bacterium | reverse complement strand
GGAGCTGGAAAAACTACTTTGATAAAAATTCTAGCCAATAAACTCCACATTCAAGATTCAATTAGCAGCCCTACATTTTCTTATGTGAATGAATATGATGAAAAAGTTTTTCATTTTGATTGTTACAGGTTGCGTTCTTTAGAGGAAGCCTTAGATTTTGGAATTGAAGAATACTTAGATTCTGGCAAAAAATGCTGGATAGAATGGCCACAAATTGTTGAACCCATTCTTCCTACACCGTATTTGGAAATAAATATTGAACACAACGAGAACATTTCAAGAAATATATATCTTAAAATTATAAAATAATGGCAACAGATACTTTAAAAGAACTTGCTCGGGCTTCGGCCATCAGTCCTAAAGAATCGCCCTTTGCTATTCAACAAAAACACAATAGCCTAAGCTTGGGACTTCCCAAGGAATCTTCAGAATTTGAAAAAAGAATAGCCTTGACACCTGATGCGGTAGCCATACTGGTCAAAAACGGCATGTCAGTTTCAGTTGAAACTGGTGCTGGACTGAGTGCAAATTACTCAGACATGGACTATTCAAATGCCGGTGCTCATATTGTTTTTAGCCACAAAGAAATTTTTGAGAATGATATAATTCTAAAAATCGAACCTTTGAAAGAAGAAGAGTTTGAATTTATTAAACCAAACGCTACGCTTATTTCTACGCTCAATTTGCCAGTCTTGGATCAAGCCTATTTTAACAATTTAAATAAGAAAAAAATAACTGCCATTGCTTTTGAATTTATAGAAGATAAGGTTGGGGAATTCCCCATTATCCGAGCTATGAGTGAAATTGCTGGTAGTGCCGTTTTGTTAATTGGTACGGAATATTTGAGTAGTGTCAACAATGGTAAAGGGATTATTCTCGGTGGAATAACAGGTGTGCCGCCAACCAACGTGGTAATTCTCGGAGCGGGAACTGTCGGAGAATTTGCTGCGAGGTCTGCCTTAGGATTGGGAGCCAATATCAAGGTTTTTGATAGGCAGCTTTATAGACTTCAACGGCTTCAATATGCAGTCGGAAGTAGAATTTTTACCTCAATTATTGATTCAGTAAACCTAGGTAATGCTATACAAGAAGCAGATGTGGTGATAGGTGCGTTGCGTAGCGAAATTGGAGTAGCTCCGATGGTGATTACTGAAGAAATGGTGGCTAAAATGAAACCAAACTCACTAATTATCGATGTGGCGATTGATCATGGAGGCTGCTGCGAAACCTCCCAGGTTACCAGCCATGGTAGTCCTGTGTTTAAAAAACACGATGTGATACATTATTGTGTACCTAATATCGCATCTCGTTTTGCTCACACAGCCAGCATTGCATTGAGCAATATTTTTACGCCTGTATTATTAAAAACAGAAGGATTGGGTGGTGTTAATGAAATGATTTTTCAGAATAAATGGTTTATGAAAGGTGTAGTTTGCTACAAAGGCAGTGTTACCAATTTACATTTAGCCAAAAGGTTTAATTTAAAATATAAAGACTTGGGCCTAATTCTATCGGCCAGATTCTAAAACAAACAGACGATATGATCAATCACAGCAATGAAAATGTATTAATGGATGATGCCAATTCTCCAGAAATCAATCAAAAGCTCATGGGAAAAGTCTCTTCTGACTTTATAAAAGTTTCTGAACACTTAAAAGAAGCATCTTATCAAATAATTAAGAGGAAGTTTTCAGAAAATCCAATTTTTATTTTAACCGAAAATCCAGT
>CAIZMD010000197.1 GCA_903933995.1 uncultured Bacteroidota bacterium | reverse complement strand
GTCTGCATCCAAGACTATTTGCTGATAACCAGATTCCAATAGATCGCTAACTTGTTTAACAGAAACAGCTTCAAGGCCCAGTCCTGGACCAATCCCAATACTTTGATAATGCTGATAGATCAAAGCATCCTGTTCTCTATCAATTACCATCGCCTCCGGCAAAGCAGTGTGAATTAAAGCTTGAGTATGTTCAGGAACCCCTACAGTTAACAATCCAGCACCCGCGCGCAAACAGGCTTTGGCAGCAATAATGGCCGCTCCCATTTTCCCAGAATTACCCGCTAATAATAATGCATGACCATGACTGCCTTTATGCGAATTGGCCAATCTGGGTTGAAAGCATTGCTTGGCTGCAGTTAGATCAAATTTGGTTTGACCTATACTTGAATCCAATGCATTTTCGGTAGACATGATCTTGCTTTTCTTAAAGGTAGCAAAGAATTACCCAAGCAATGATTCACAAAAAAAAGAGGCCCCTTGAATATCAAGAGGCCTCAAAAAAACACAAACATTTTCTTTATAACAATCCTTTGCTCAATAAGTATTCAGCAATTTGAACGGCATTGGTAGCAGCACCTTTTCTAAGGTTATCGCTTACTATCCACATATTCAAAGTCTTGTCCTGCGTTTCATCTCTGCGCAAACGACCCACAAATACTTCGTCTTTCTCGTGTGCCCATAATGGCATTGGATAAAACTGTGTAGCATCATCGTTTTGTACCACCACACCTGGTGCAGTTGACAAAAGCGCTTTAACATCGCCCAAGTCAAATTCATTTTCAAATTCCACGTTCACGCTTTCACTATGACCACCAACTACTGGAATACGAACGGTGGTGGCAGTTACTTTAATACTATCATCTTGCATGATCTTATTGGTTTCCTTCACCATTTTCATTTCTTCCTTGGTATATCCGTTTTCCAAAAACACATCAATCTGAGGAATCACGTTTAAGTCAATCTGATATTTGTAGGCCATTTCTCCTTCAATGCCTTTGCGCTCATTGAACAATTGGTCAACCGCTTTTTTACCAGTACCAGTAACGCTTTGATAAGTACTTACTACTACGCGTTTGATTTTGTATTTCTGGTGCAAGGGTTGTAAAGCCACCACCATTTGAATGGTAGAGCAATTAGGGTTTGCAATGATGAAATCATCTGCTTTTAATACTTCTGCGTTTACTTCTGGTACTACTAATTTCTTAGTAGGATCCATACGCCATGCAGAAGAATTGTCTATAACCCTGATTCCTGCAGCTGCAAACTTAGGAGCCCATTCTAGAGAGGTACCACCACCTGCAGAGAAAATAGCCACGGCTGGTTTGGCTGCAATTCCATCATCCATGCTCACCACCTTATAAGACTTGCCCTTGAAGACAACTTCTTTACCAACGGACCTTTCAGATGCTACCGGAACAATTTCAGTTACCGGAAAATTACGTTCTGCCAAAACCTGCAACATTTTAGTGCCAACTAAGCCGGTGGCTCCTACTACGGCTACTTTCATTTTTTACCCTCCACCCCATTTGGGGTTTTTAAAGAAATTAATAAATGGTTCAAATAAAAAGGCCCTCCCATTTGGGAAGGCCTCTAGTTATATCTATCATACACAACGCAGAGTTACCTTCCCGTTAGAGAGGTTTCTTTGTACGTTTTGTATGTTTCAATGTCATCATGATGTGGTAAAATTATTGCGATTGATTAGTAATGCCAAAAATATTTTGACAAATCACTTAAACAAGGTCAATATCAAAGTTCACTAATTGCACAAATTCTGCCAATCTTGCGTCAATATCTGACTTATTAATTTCGCGCAAGCGCTGTGTTCCAAACTTCTCTACACAGAAAGAAGCCATGGCAGAACCTACAATGATGGCGGTTTTCATGTTCTCAAAAGAAATGTCTTTTGTCTTAGCCAAGTGACCAATAAAGCCACCAGCAAAAGTATCACCAGCACCTGTTGGATCAAATACTTCTTCTAATGGAAGAGCCGGAGCAAAGAATACTTTTTCTCCATGGAACAATAAAGCACCGTGTTCGCCTTTCTTAATAATCAAATATTTGGGACCCATACCCATAATGGTCTTGGCCGCTTTTACCAAAGAATATTCACCACTCAATTGTCTGGCTTCACTATCGTTTACCATGAGTAGATCAACCATTGCAATGGTTTTTTTCAATTCTTCCATGGCAATTTCCATCCAGAAATTCATGGTATCCATGATGATCAACTTGGGTCTGTTTTTCAACTG
>CAIZMD010000196.1 GCA_903933995.1 uncultured Bacteroidota bacterium | reverse complement strand
GAAGACATTTTAGCTGTAAGCGATGTTTTCTTACTGCCATCTGAATACGAGAGCTTTGGTCTAGCAGCCCTTGAAGCAATGGCTGCCCGAGCCGTTGTGATCAGTACAAATGCTGGTGGTTTGGCAGAAATTAATATTCAAGGCAAAACAGGTTTTATGGCCAATATTGGCGATGTAGCCGCCATGAGCAATTTTGCCATTGACCTACTCAAGAACGATACTGAACTTGAAAAAATGAAACAGGCTGCTTATGAACAAGCCTGTGAATTTGACATCAGCAAGATAATTCCTGTCTACGAAAAACTCTATAGCCGTTTTTGTAGGATGCAGGTTTCTTAGTTGATTAAACTTGACCAGAAATGATCTCATCAATAGACTGCAAAATAATCTTGCTGATGCTGTCTAATTCTTCCATGCTAGTAATCAATGGCGGTGCAATGCGCAGACGGTCTAGCGCAAATAAAAACCAATCAGTGATCAAACCATTTTTCACGCATTGGTGCACGATTCGCTGATTGAGTTCAGGGGTAGCAAATTGCAATGACATCCAAAGTCCAGCTGTATTGACTTGTTGAATGGCAGGATGTACTAAGGTCTTTTTTAGGAATGCTTCTTTTTCAAAAGCGGCGTCTATCCATTTTCCCTCAAGCAAAACTTCTAAAGCTGCTTTACCCGCTGCGCAAGAAACAGGATGCCCTCCAAATGTGGTGATATGGCCTAGCACGGGATCATGGGTAAGCTTATTCATTAAAGCCTTGTCTGCAATAAAAGCGCCGAGGGGCATACCACCGCCAAGGGCCTTGCCTAAGAGTAAAATATTGGGAACAATCCCATATTGTTCAAATGCCCAGAGAGATCCCGTTCTGCCAAAGCCCGCTTGTATTTCATCAAGGATCAGGAGTGCTCCAACTGCTTTGCATTTTTCAGCTATTGCTTGAATCCAAAGATGGTCTGGTTTCTTGATCCCAGATTCTGCTTGCACGGTCTCCACAATCACACAAGCTGTTTTATGATCAATGGCATCAATGGCTTCTGGACTATTAAAATCTTCGTGCAAAATATCTGGCAATAAGGGTCTGTATGCATTGCGCCAGTATTCATCACCCATCACGCTGAGTGCACCTTGGGTACTGCCGTGATAGGCATTTTTGAAAGCAATGATCTTGGTGCGGCCTGTAACACGCTTGGCCAGTTTCATAGCCCCTTCTGTGGCTTCTGCACCACTATTGGTAAAATACACACTGTTCAAACTAGCAGGCAACAAATCCGTGAGCATTTTGGCATAAGCCACTTGTGGCTGCTCAATAAATTCCCCGTAAACAATCAAGTGCATATACTCAGCAGCCTGATCCTGCACCGCTTTAACCACTTTGGGATGACTATGCCCAATATTGCAAACCGAAAAGCCAGAAATCAGGTCTAGATAGCGTTTGCCAGCAGTATCCCATAAATAAACACCTTCAGCTTTGACCATTTCAATCCCAATGGGTTGGTCAGAAGTTTGTGCCACATGGTTTAGGAATAACTGTCTATTTGATGCCATGGCTGCAATTTACAAAGAAGCAAAGCTTTCTACCCAAAAAAGCAAACTTGTTTTAGCTTTGTAGAAAATTGACCCATGGCACTGATCTTACCCGTACAAGGAAAATCTCCCTCTTTTGGAGAAGACTGTTTTATTGCACCCAATGCCACTATTGTGGGCGATGTAGTCATGGGTAATCAGTGTAGTGTCTGGTTCAACGCAGTGATCAGGGGCGATGTGCACTATATTAAAATGGGCAATAAAGTCAATGTGCAAGACGGCGCCATTATTCACTGCACGTATCAAAAACATCCCACCAATATTGGCAACAATGTATCCATTGGTCATAATGCCATGGTGCATGGTTGTACCATTCATGACAATGTACTTATTGGCATGGGAGCCATTGTGATGGATGCCTGCGTAGTGCATAGCAATGCCATTATTGCTGCAGGTGCCGTTGTGTTGGAGAATACCATTGTAGAAGCAGGTTGTATTTATGCAGGTGTTCCTGCAAAAAAAGTAAAAGAAGTATCTGAAGCATTGATTAGCGGAGAGATCAACCGCATCTCCAATAACTATGTCACTTATTCTTCCTGGTTTGCAGATCATAATGACGCACCAAAACCTTAATCATCAAACAACAGCAATCCATATTAACATTCCTGTTTGCTTGCGCGATGCTCATCACGTTGAGCTCCTGTAGATTATTTAAATCAAGGGGCAATGACGCTTATGACAATACCCAAAAATCAATTAGAGGCAAAGAAGTAGGGGCAGAAAAATTATTGCAGGCCGATGAAAAGACCTTGAAGAAAATGCCCAAATACAAATTGCAAAAACAATTGAAATACGATCAGTAATTGATCTCTTCCATCTTTTCTAAAATGGTGCAATAACTCACGTATCGTTCAATAGATACTTGACCAGTATTTACGGCTTCTTTGATGGCGCAACCTGGTTCATTAATATGTTGGCAATTATTGAATTGGCAACCACCAATCAGGTCTCGCATTTCAGGAAAATAATGCGATAGTTCTTGTTTGCCAATATCTACAATCCCAAACTCACGCAGACCAGGGGTATCAATGATTCTACCGCCAAAATCTAGGTCAAACATTTCTGCAAATGTGGTGGTATGCATACCCTTACCACTCCATCCACTTACTTCTTGGGTGCGTAGGTTAAACTCAGGAAATACGGCATTGATAAAAGTAGACTTACCCACCCCACTATGGCCGCTGAGCAAACTGGTTTTGTCTTTGAGCAAGGCTTTTACTTCATCTACCCCAATATTGTTCTGTACACTGGCAAGAATCACTTTGTAACCAATAGCTTCATACATGTTTTTTAGTTCTTCAAAAATGACCATTTCTTTTTTTCGGTAGAGGTCAGATTTGTTAAACACAATGACTGCAGGAATATGATAGGCTTCACAAGACACCAAGAACCTGTCCATGAACCCTTGCGAAGTTTTGGGGTCTCTTAAAGTAACAAACAAGACACATTGGTCCAGGTTAGAGGCCACAATATGGTGCATGCGTTTGTTATGGGGAGAGATCCTTGCTACATAGTTGCGTCTGGGATAAATCTCATGAATCATGGCTGATTCTTCTTCCACGTCTTCAATGTCCATTTCTACCTCATCGCCAACGGCAATGGGATTGGTAGAAGTGATGCTGTCAATCTTAAACACCCCCTTGATCCGGGCATTATAGACCTTACCATCGCCATTCTTGGCAATATACCAGCTACCAGTGGATTTGTAAATCAGTGCTCTCATGCTCAGCAAAGATAGCAGGCCCCGCCCCAAATGGGAAAAAATTGCTAAAACTCTGCTCTTTACAGCATGCTTTGGGCCAAAGCGGTTTACCGCCCCAACTAAATGTAATATCTTCGCAGCCATGGCAAAGTTTGCACACGATCAGATAGTTCCCAATAAGGAGAGTGAACTGGAAAAAAAGGCGCAGGTGGCAGAAATGTTCAACAAAATCGCTTTCAAATACGATTTTCTGAACCATTTTCTGAGTGCGGGTATTGACAAGGGTTGGCGCAAAAAAGCCATCAATGAGCTTAGGGCCCTGAATCCAAAAATTATTTTGGACGTGGCTACTGGCACAGGTGATGTGGCCATTATGACCCATAAAATGCTGGCTCCTGAAAAGATTATTGGGATTGATATTTCTGAAGGGATGTTGGATTTTGGCAGAAAAAAATTGGTTGACCTGCAATTGTCTGGTGCCATTGAATTGCAAACGGGCGATAGTGAGACCATTCATTTTGAGAACAACCATTTTGACGCCATTACCGTGGCTTTTGGGGTGCGCAACTTTCAAAACCTAGAAAAAGGTTTGTCAGAAATGTTCCGTGTATTAAAACCAAATGGTAAATTAGTGGTATTGGAATTTTCAAAACCCAGTTTTGCCCCCGTTCTTGGTTTCTATCAATTCTATATGAATGTAATAGGACCAAGTATTAGTAAGTTATTTGGCAGTGACAAAGCTGCTTATCAATACCTCAACGATAGTGTACAAGCATTTCCTGAGGGACAAACCTTTTTAAACTTAATGAATGAAGCAGGATTTACCCAAACTTATTTGAAAAAACTCAGTCTCGGTTTATGCACCATTTACTGCGGAAGCAAAGTCTAAGGGTATTCCTGTTTTCCATGCTCCTGCTTGCCTTTCAAGAAGGCAAAGCGCAGCGCGTACTATATCGTCAAGACCATGACGACCTACCCTATTATTTTGGTCTAACACTAAGTTATAATAGCTCTAATCTACATCAGACCAAGAGTAGTCAATTCTTGGCTTCTGATAGTATTAAAGTGGTAGAACCCGGTGCCAGTGGTGGTTTTGCACTAGGCTTATTGGGCACCATGCGTATTGATGAGCATTTTCAAATTAGAATCAATCCGCAACTAATTATTGGTGGTTCAAAATATCTATCCTATACCCTTGGAACCACTAGGCCTGGAGAAGGAACTAATCAACAACAGGTCTTGCCTAGTAATATTGTAAGCTTTCCTTTGCAGTTTAAATTCAACTCAGACCGGATTGGTAATTTCAGATCCTATATGATGGCTGGTTTAAAATATGATATTGACCTTGCCAGCAATTCCACTGCCCGTAATGCGGAAGACGTGATCAAACTCAAAAAAGGTGATTTTGGATATGAAGCGGGAATAGGCTTTAATTTTTACCTACCCTTTGTAACCATCTCGCCTGAAATTAAAATCAGCAATGGGTTTAGTAATCTTCACCAAGTAGACCCCGCACTCAAATATTCCAATAACTTAGAGCGAATCCTTTCAAGAATGGTGGTTTTCTCCATTCATTTTGAAGACTAAGTAGCATAATCCTGTTCTAGTTTGACTAAATTGCAGCCATAAAAAATACTTATGGAGCAATACCTAATTAAGAATACCCACATTGTTAATGAAGGAAAACAGATTCAAGGTGACTTACTCATCAAAGATGGCAGAATAGACAAGATTGGTGGCATCATTGAGCCTAAGGGAAATACGCATGAAATAGACGGAACTGGCAAGCACTTGATTCCAGGCGCTATTGATGACCAAGTACATTTTAGAGAACCTGGCCTAACACATAAAGCCAATATTGCAACAGAAGCAAGAGCCGCAGTAGCTGGGGGTGTTACCAGTTTTATGGAAATGCCCAATACCAATCCGCCTGCTTTTACCCAAGAATTATTAGAAAACAAATACAGTATTGCAAAAGAAAATTCTATTGCCAATTATAGTTTTTTCATGGGTACTTCTAATGATAACCTAGAGGAAATTTTAAAAACCAATGACAAGAAAAAAGATGTTTGCGGGGTTAAAATTTTCATGGGTTCTTCTACTGGCAATTTGTTGGTAGACAATCCCCTGATTTTAGAAAGGGTTTTTGAAGGTTCTGAATTACTCATTGCTACACACTGTGAAGAAGAAAGAATCATTAAAGAAAATTTAGCAGCAGCCATCGCCTCCGGCAAAACCTTGGATGCTTCTTGGCACCCAATTATCCGTAATGAAGAAGCTTGTTTTGAGTCTTCTTTCCGCGCCATACAATACGCCAAAAAATACAATACCCGTTTGCATATCCTGCATATAAGCACGGCTAAGGAATTGCAATTGTTCACCAATATGATTCCACTCAAAGACAAGCGCATCACGTCTGAAGTTTGTGTACACCATTTGCATTTTACCAGCAATGACTACGCCAAATTGGGTAATCAAATCAAGTGTAACCCTGCTATTAAAGCACCTGAAAATAGAGACGGGCTTTGGGAAGCTTTGTTAGATGATCGCTTAGATGTAATTGCAACGGATCATGCTCCACATACCTGGTCTGAAAAACAAGAAGACTATTTACACGCTCACGCGGGATTGCCACTGGTGCAACACTCCGTTTTACTCATGCTTCACTATGTGCAACAAGGTAAGATTAGCCTTGAAAAAGTAGTAGAAAAAATGAGCCATGCAGTAGCCGATTGTTTTCAGATCAAAGAACGTGGCTATATTAGAGAAGGCTATTATGCAGACTTGGTGTTGGTAGACCTCAACAAACCATCTACCGTGTCAAAAGAAAATATCCATTACAAATGCGGATGGAGTCCCTTAGAAGGATTCCAATTTCCAGCAACCATCAACAATACTTTTGTGAATGGGCATTTGGTTTATGGAAATGGTAGCTTTGATGCATCACAGCAGGGAATGAGAATGCAATTTGAACGATAAATAGCGGCCGTGCAAGTAGACAAAACCACACTAACTGATCTTTCTATTTTTCATAGAGACGAGGAACAGTCTGTGTTTCACCACTTAAACTTTACCCATACCAATGGGGGCAGGGAGTATTTTAGGTACCTCTTGGGCAGCCCTTTGAATAGTATTGCCGCTATTCAAGACACGCAAACCACCATTCAAATTTTACAAGTCCTACAAGCTGCATGGCCCCTGACCCAGGTAACCAATGGGAGTATCATGGTATTGGAAAAATACTATGACACACCCATGGATGAATACCCTCATCAACCATCGCTGTTCAATAGCCTATTTTACAAATACTTTCACGCCCCAGACTATTCTATCACCAAGTACACCGTAGAACATACCATTGAATTTTTAAAAGGGATGGACTGCATTGTGCAATTGTTATCTCAGATTAAGTTGAGCAAACAATTACAGATCTGGTATGAAAGTATGGAGCATTTGCTGGGCAAAGCCAGTATTAAAGAAATGATGCAGGTGGCAAAGGGAACAGAGCTCAGCCCCAAAACCATTTTGGAATATGGCATCTTTTTGCGCAACCATTTTAAAAGACCATCCAATGATTTGATTGAGATTTTTTTCAAGCTAGATGCCTATATGAGCATGGCCATTGCTTGCGAAAAATGTCAATTTGCCTTTCCAGTTTTAGAAGCCAGTGATCAACCTTTTGTAGAAGCTACCGGGCTCTATCATTTGTTGTTACCTACGCCTATAGCTTATGATACGGAACTAGATATCAGTCGCAATTTTATCTTTTTAACAGGCGCCAATATGGGTGGCAAAAGTACCTATATCAAAGCCGTTGGATTGTCTGTGTACCTAGCCCACCTGGGCATGGGTGTTCCGGCAACTAGTATGCGTCTGAGCCTGTTTCACGGACTCTTGAGCAATATTCAGGTTGAAGATAATATCTTGAAAGGAGAGAGCTATTTCTTTAATGAAGTACAACGTATTAAAAAGACATTGGAGAAAATCAGCGATGGCAATAATTGGCTCATATTGATAGATGAACTGTTCAAAGGCACCAATATTCAAGATGCCATGAAATGTTCTACTGCCGTGATTGAAGGCCTTCGTAAAATGAAAAAAAGTCTTTTCATCCTCTCTACGCATTTGTATGAAATTGGAGAAGGGCTCAAACAATACTCCAATATCCAGTTTCGCTATTTTGAAACCAGTATGGAAAATGACCAACTGGAATTTTCCTATCAATTAAAAGAAGGGATCAGTAATGACCGTATTGGTTACCTAATCCTCAAACGCGAGGGAGTGACCAAGATTCTGGACAATTTATAATAACTTGAGTCAAATAAGCCGCATGAAAGAATTGCTGACTGCCATAACAAGTTTGCTATGCGTTTATGCCATGGCACAAACCCAAGCCCTAGATTCTAAAGTATATACTTATACAGCCGCAAAACCGGTAGACAAAGCAGGCAATACCAAAACGGTCTTTAGTGGTTCAGGTGCTATTTTAGCAACACATCAATTAAATGCCAACCTAGCTAATATTGGGGCGGCAGTGAGCTTTAAAGGTGGCTCTAAATATGAGCGTTTTCTCATTGTGCAGCAAGGCATGTTACGCGTGAATTTTAAAGGGGTTACCAAGAATCTAGAAAGAGGTTCCGTATTATTCTTATTACCCAACGAAGAAGCATTTCTAGAAAATAGCAGTGGCGCTCCCGCCATTTTTTATTTAATGCAATACCAACCCAAGTCTGCCCCCCTAGCCGATTCTGTAAAAAGAACCGAGCAAGGTTTTATGCTTGACTGGAAAGACATCAAATTCAAAGCACATGATAAAGGAGGCGTACGTCAGTATTTTGATATTCAAACACCCATGTTGCATCGTTTTGACATACATGTAACCCAACTCAATCCTGGTTTTAAAAGCCATGATCCTCATACCCACAAGAATGAAGAAATCATTTTAATGTTAGATGGCAATGGGGTCATGCAAATTGGAGAAAGCAATCAAGCCTGCGGCCCCAATGACGCGGTATTCTTAAATAGCATGGTCTTGCACAATATTACCAATACAGGAACCGTACCCGCTTTGTATTTTGCCATTCAATGGAATTAAATAGCATTTGTTGATTAAGATTGAAATCTATGAGTCCTTAAAAAGGGACTTATTAATGCTTGCTATTAAAACTAATGGTGAAAGTTGTTCCCTTATTCAGTTCCGTTTTTAATTCAATAGTCCCTCCAAGGGCATTTACCTGGGCTTGAACTAAATATAAACCTATTCCCTTGCTATCTTGATTACTATGAAACTTCTGATAAAGCCCAAATATTTTGTCCTTAATCTTATTCCAATCCATTCCAACCCCGTTATCTGAAATATGTAATTGAGCAACTTGATTCCTATAAGTAGTTCTTATTTTAATTTCTGGTCTGTTCCCCAGTTGCTGGAATTTGATGGCATTGGTTATTAAATTATAAAAAATGCTCTCCATATAAATATGACTAAATCTAACAGAAGAAACTTCGCTAAAATCTAGATCAATTATCGCGTTAGAATTAGCAATAATCTTACTAACTGAGCTAACTGCTTTATTAAAAGCATTATTAAATGAAACATCCTCTAATTCAATATGAATATTTTCTTTTACTATCAAAATCCTAATCAGATCGTTTAAAGTATCATTTAGTTTAAAGGTTGATTCTTTAAGTCCATCCATTAGTTGAAGCATCTTGCTGTCCTTTATGTTAGACAAATCCAATAAATTGAAAATGCCAATCATATTAGTTAAAGGAGCTCGTAAATTATGAGAAGTGATATAGGAGAATTGCTTTAATTCAGTGTTGTTTTTAGTAAGCTCTCCTATCAGCATTTCCCGCTCTTCCATTTGTCTTCTCCTATCTGTCATATCTTTTTGAATGGCAATCCAGTGGGTAAACCAACCAGATTCATTTGCCACTGGAACAATTGAAATATTTACCCAAAAAGGTTCTCCATTTTTTTTGTAATTAATGATTTCAATCTCACAGGGTAACCAGTTTACGATGGCGTTTTTTAACCGTCCTATTTCATTCATATCTGTTAAAGGACCTTGCAAAATTCTTGGCGACTTCCCCAAAACCTCCTCAATGGAATAACCCGTCATTTTAACATAGGAATCATTGACAAATACAATTTTAACATCAGAAGAATTTGGTAATTGGGCACTTGTAATCACCACCGCATCACTGGTATTCTTGATAGCAGATTCAAAAATTTTCAATTGTTGTGCTTTGAGCACTTCTTCACTAATATCCTGCATGGCCCCAACCATTCTAATTGCCTTGCCTTTTTTATTCCTTATGATGATGGCTTTGTCTCTAACAAAAGCATAACTACCATCTGATTTAAGAAACTGGTATTCTTCAATCCAATTGGTAGTATCGGAATCTAATATATTTTGAAAATCAATAACAACCCTTTTAAAGTCATCAGGATGAATTAAGTTGTCCCAATTAGAAGGATCGTTTTTTAATGTGCCAATTTCATATCCGAATAAACTGTAGAATCCCTCACCGCGGAACAAAGTATTTTGTTCAATATCCCAATCCCAAATAGCATCAAAAGTTGCTTGTGTAACTAAACTGTATCTTTTTTCACTTTCTACAAGTAACAATTCTTTTTTAATCCTATCTGTAATATCTATTGCTGTAAACGATGCCCCAATGATTTCTCCAAATCCATTTTTAATAGGTAAATAACGCATGTTCCACCAACTGTCATAGCCTGGCAATTTGGCTTCCCTATTTTCAGTAGCTCTTCCTGCCAATGCTTCAGATGCAAAATGCTTGAATATTTCTTTTGCCTCATTCGGCACCATGGTAAATACTGGTTGACCAATTTTAATAGAAGCATGCAGCACTTCTTCTACAATCATTTGCGCTTTATTGTTAAATGCAGTTACATTAAATTCTGCATCAAACAAGACTAAAATGGAACCTGAACTATTAAAGAATGCATGTAATTCTGATTCTGATCTATTTAATTGTTCTTCTTGTTGCTTTTGATTAGTAATATCCGTTTCTACAATTAAATACTGAATCAATTTATTTTTAACATCAAAAATTGGTTGCCCTACTGCAAGAATCCAAATGGGTGTCTTGTCTTTGGTATAATGTATAATTTCTTCTTTGAATGCTTGTTTATTTTTTATGGCTTCTTTAATCCTAGCAGAAGTGTTTAGATCTGATAGTGGGCCATGAATAAACTCACTAGGTCTTTTGCCAATAATTTCATCAATAGCATATAGCATGGTATTGACAAATGCATTGTTTACCCAACATATTCTACCAGTTTCATCAACAATGATCACTAAATTATTTGTAAAATCAGCCACCAGGGTTTGAGAACTGAGTTGTTGAATCTTTTCATTAAGAAAAGTTTCCTTTCTTTTAAATGCTGTACAATCAATAGCAGTTAAGAGAAAGCACTTGGTGCCATTGAATTGGGTTTTGTGTTGCGTTAGTTTTACAAAAATAGAATCGCCATTTTTATTGATTAGTTCCCTAATAGGTGGATTCTTTAAATCTCTAATAGGAGCATTTAATTTTTGGAATTCTGATTCAGTTAGAAAATCTGTCAGTTTCATTTGGAGAAACTCCTGTTCTTCATAGCCAAATACATCGATGGCTGCCTCATTAACTGCTAGAAAGAAACCAGATTCCCGTTCATAAACCCACATTGGGTTGATGTTTTGGGAAAAATAATCTCCTAATTGTATACCAAACTGTTCAGTTAATAGCATGGGATTAACTTAATTGTAGGGGGGGTATCAATTAATACTCGAAAAGAATTAGACAAGAAGTTAGATTTATTAAATGATAAAAACAATTAATGCTTAAATATTTACATTTTCAGAAACATCTGTTTATTCATTTATAAAAAAAGTATATTAAAGTCAAAACATTTTAGCAAGCAATAATGGATAATTTTTTCTAGTTAGACTAACTTCCCATTTTTATTAATAAGCCCATGTTAGTCAAGACTTTTGGTAGCGCTGTTTATGGAGTAGAAGCCATCACCATCACTGTAGAAGTGAATGTGAGCATGGGTCAGGGCTATTCTATTGTGGGTTTGCCAGACAATGCGGTTAGAGAAAGTTTGGAAAGAACAGAGAGCGCCATTAAGTCTAATGACTTCTATATGCCGCGCACCAAATTAGTAGTGAACTTGGCTCCCGCCGATATTAAAAAAACAGGATCCGCTTTTGATCTTCCCATTGCCATTGCACTACTAGGTGCCAGTGAACAATTACCAGCACCAGAAAAATTACAAGACTATTTGATCATGGGAGAACTGGGTTTAGACGGATCAGTGCAACCCATCAAGGGTGCATTACCCATTGCCATTCAAGCCAGAAAAGAACAGTTCAAGGGACTAATAGTACCAAAGGCCAATGAACGAGAAGCAGGCATGGTAAGTCAGTTAAAAGTCTATGGCGTGTCTCACTTAAAAGAGCTGGTAGCTTTTTTCAAAGACGAGTCTACGCTCAGTCCCGTGCAAGTAAATACTAGAGAAGAATTCTTTTTTAGCCAATATGATTTTGACATTGATTTTGCCGATGTGCGTGGTCAGGAAAATATCAAACGCGCTTTAGAAATTGCCGCAGCAGGTGCGCACAATGCCATCTTGATTGGGCCACCTGGTGCGGGCAAAACCATGTTGGCCAAACGCATGCCAACTATCTTGCCACCACTAAGCTTACAAGAAGCTTTAGAGACCACCAAGATTCATTCCGTGGCAGGTAAATTAGCGGTCAATGCATCTTTAATTAATAAGAGACCATTTAGATCTCCGCACCATACTATTTCTGATATGGCTTTGGTTGGTGGAGGTTCTAGCCCACAACCCGGAGAGATTTCTTTGGCACATAATGGGGTTTTATTTTTAGACGAATTACCAGAATTCAAACGCTCTGTTTTAGAAGTCATGCGCCAACCCTTGGAAGAAAGAAAAGTTTCTATTTCAAGGGCCCGAATGGCATTGGAATTTCCCGCCAACTTTATGCTCCTGGCATCCATGAATCCCTGCGCCTGTGGCTATTATAACCACCCAGAAAAAGCTTGCACCTGCCCTGCAGGAGCCGTACAAAAATATTTGAACAAGGTATCGGGCCCATTACTGGACCGGATTGATTTGCACGTAGAAGTAACACCTGTTGCATTTCAAGAATTAAATGATTCTACCCCAAAAGGAGAAAGCTCCGCCTTGATTCGTGAGCGTGTGATCAAAGCTAGAGAAATCCAATTAGAACGCTATGCTTCCCTACCCGGTGTATTTGCCAATGCACAGATCAATAGCAATTTGCTACGCGATATTTGTCAACTCAACATAGTAGGAGAAGCCCTGCTCAAAAAAGCCATGGAGCGGCTACAACTCAGTGCACGGGCCTATGACCGCATTTTAAAAGTAAGCCGCACTATTGCAGACCTATCAGGCTCCGCCGATGTAAAACCCGAGTACCTGGCAGAAGCCATTCAATATCGTAGTTTGGATAGAGAATCTTGGGCGGGATAATCAAT
>CAIZMD010000195.1 GCA_903933995.1 uncultured Bacteroidota bacterium | reverse complement strand
TGATCAAAATCTTTTTTGCCCGTACTATCATGGGCTGTTGAAAATCCTTTTCCATTGGTAAAGTCATAGCCTAGGCGATAACTTAGTTTTCCAATAGCTCCATTGAGTCCAATATTTCCACGCAAATTTTGGTAACTACCATAGCTCAATAAACTACTCAAGTGTTGCGTATTATTGGTAGCTTTTTTAGTAATGATATTGATAACCCCGGCAACTGCATCACTACCCCATAGGGTACTCTGCGCGCCTTTTAAAATCTCCACCCTTTCAATCATTCCAAGTGAAATCATGTTCAGGTCAAAAGTATTGTTGATCTGGGAAGGATCATTCATAGGAACACCATCTAATAAGATCAAGGTATTCCCCAAACCAGAGCCACGCAAATAAACGTCAGGATTGGTTCCTAGGTTATTTCCAGCTCCATTGATAAACACACCTGCTTGGTAATTTATAATTTCTGACAAGTTCTTTCCCGCATTGCGTTGCAGGGTTTCCTGACTAATTACTGTAACCATTTTACCCGTACTGCTTTGCTTTTGTTGCAAACGATTGGCTGTTACAATTACTTGGTCCAGTTGTTTGAAACTGGTACTGTCTTGTGCAATTAATTGACTGCTGAAAATAGTAGCAGCCAACCATAAAAATGTACTCTTCATGTGAAAAGGTTTTTAAAGTGGCCGCTTTCAGGAAATGAATTCAGAAGGAAACATAAATGTCTTTCGACCCTTACATCTCATGCCTTTCACCCGAAAGCTGAAAATTGTTGATGGATGCGGCAGGTCTTCTGACTTGCTCCGTTATCCAAGCCTTCCCGTGTTGGCAACAGTGGCGTGAGTGAGGATAATTTGCTAGGAGCTTACAGCTACGGGGATAGTTCCAGATTTTCACCGGATTCCCTTTTAATCCATTACTTGTTTTACCAAGTGCTGGAACCGAAACCGGGGCAAATGTAGTTTTTTAACAGAACAAAAAGTAAAATGCCGTATTAAATCTTCCTATAACTTTATTAGGCATCTTATTTGAATGGATCACCCAAAAAAAAGGTTGAAACATTTTATTTAAGATTCAATTGCATTCCAACCGACACCCATCGCCCAGACATAACGGCTCCTAACAAATCGCTATAGCTTGTATTGAAAAGATTATCTGCTTGCAAATAACATCCTAATTTTTGTTGTAGCACAAAGACTTGAAATTTTGCATTGAGTAGAAAATAATTTTCAGAGAGTTCGGCCCCAATAGCGGTAGCGTTTGCTGCGGTTCTTATTTTATAAACAGCATTCCCACTCAACTGCCAATATTTTGTTCCATAAAGCAAAGAGCTATTGATGAGTAATTTGGCGTGTGAAGAAAGATAGAAGGATGGTGCCGCATCAAAGGTTTTGTTATCTAACCAAACCAGACCTGCTGTTGCCATCATTTTCTTACCGTTGTTCCATTGGTTCAAATACTTTAGGTCTGTTTCCCAACCAATTACATTTACGCTGGCAACATTGCTAGCAAGTGCATATGTACCCGTTGATACCAGGTTGGTTTTTCTTGGCATTTGGTTATATGGAGTAGGCGTCCAATCTATCACCCCTGCTTGGTTTCTTTGAAACAAAGTATTTGATATGCGCCAATGAGTATTGGCTATTAGATCCATCCCTAATTCATAACTCCAACTGGTTTCCGCTTTTAAATCAGGATTGCCAATACTACCGCTGGTAACCAAGGTCTTGTTGTAATTGTTGTAACGCTCTGTAAAATCAGCCTGACGAATGGTTTTACCAAGGCTTCCACGCCATTGAATGATCCCAGTTTTATAAGAAAAGTTGATTTGCGGTACTAGCTCGGCACCAATATTTTGTGTGTGGTCTAATCTAATAGAACCTGACAGCAAAAATTGTTCTGTTACTTGTTGGTTTAACAATAAAAATAGACCTGTTTGGGTTAATTGATGTTGCCCCCGATCATTAGATGAAATGTTTTTTTGCTGCACTTGCAAACCAGTAATTATTTGAGACTTGGCAGAAAAGCTATGCTGATACCTTCCAGCAAATTGCAACAATTTAGATAGATTTTCATTGGGTGTAGCACCACTATTAAAAGCATAGAGATCAGTGATTTGTTTATATCCAGCGTCTAATTGAATTTGGTCTTGTTTTTTTTGATAAGAAAGACTTAACTGATTCCAATAACCACTAATGGTTTCTTTGGCCGTATCAGACTTGAAACTGGTATAAAAATTTTGTGCACTAAAATGGCGTTTATCATAACTGGTTCTAAAAGCCAAACGCCAGTTTTGGTTTACATAATGGCTAATAGAAAAAGAAGCTGTTTGGTTTTTATAAAATCCTGTGGTGCCTCTTTGTTGCTGACCATCTGCTTGGTTAAGCAAAATGCCTGCGGCGATAGTCGTTTGCTTTTTTTGATAAAATGCGCCAGCATTTAGTCCCAACATCCCATACTGCCCAGCATTGGCTTGCACTTGAACCTGTTGTTGCTCTTTATTTTTCTTGGCGGTAAAGGTTTTGGTAATCACTTGAATCACCCCGCCAACAGCTTCACTACCATAAATACCAGAAGCTGCTCCTTTTAGAATTTCTACTCGCTCAATTTCTGATGGGGATATTGGAATATAGGCACTAAAATGACCGGTATTCGCATCATTCAAGCGAAGACCATCTAACAAGACCAAGACTTGTTGAAAAGTACCACCTCTGATCACAATATCAGCTTGAGAACCAGCAGGTCCTCTTTGTTGTACTTCAACTCCTGGTAAATATTTGAGTAAATCATCCATAGAATGAATAGGCAGTTGACTAAAATAAGTACCGCTAATACTGGTAATATTTCTACCCGTTTTGGAAGCTGGTAATTCTTGTAATGTGGCAGTAACGGTAACAGGATTTAAAAGGCTATCTATATTTTGAGCCTTGGCTATTGAGCATACTACTATAGCCAGGATGAGAAACTTAGCTTTCATAACAATTGGATTGTTTAGGGGCGCAAATATAGGTTTCAATATTTTGTGCATCTTTACCGCCTAAAAAAAGTTTTCTATGCGCATCATCTCTTATAATGTTAACGGAGTTAGGGCAGCCATTAATAAAGGTTTCACAGATTGGTTGGCTACTGACCCTGCCGATATAGTTTGTTTACAAGAAACCAAGGCACATAAAGACAATGTAGACTATAAAAAAATTGAGGCCCTTGGATATGAGACCTATTGGTTTTCAGCACAAAAAAAAGGATATAGTGGAGTAGCCATATTTACCAAAATCAAACCCACCCAAGTTTTTTATGGTAACCAAATTGACCATAGTGATTTTGAGGGACGCGTGATTAGAGCTGATTTTGGAAACATCACAGTAATCAATGCCTATTTCCCTTCTGGTACCAGTGGCGAAGAAAGACAGAACTATAAATACAAATGGTTGGATGATTTTTTTGTGTACTTAGAAGACTTAAGAAAAACAAGACCCAATATTGTCTTGTTGGGAGATTATAATATTGCCCATCAAGCCATTGATATCCATGATCCCAAAGGGAATAAAAACAGCTCTGGATTTTTACCAGAAGAAAGGGCATGGATGGATCTATTTTTGTCAAATGACTGGGTAGATAGTTTTAGAAAGATGCATCCTGACACCGTTGGGGCATATAGTTGGTGGAGTCAACGTTTTCCAAGTGTTCGCTTGCAGAACAAGGGTTGGCGTATAGATTATATTTGTGTAACAAAACCACTTGCCGCAAAAATTGCGGAAGCGGCAATTTATCCAGACGTAAAACACAGTGATCACTGCCCCATTTATCTATCCTTAAAAAAATAAAACCATGTATATCTATAATATCACCACCAAAGTGCATACCAGTATCCATGAACAATGGGTAGAATGGATGAAAATGCATCATATTCCGCAAATTATGGCCACAGGTTGCTTTACTGAAAGCCAGTTTGTGCGCTTATTAGAACTAGACGATAGCGAGGGCCCCACTTTTGCCACCCAGTTCAAAGCAGCTTCAAAGGCAGACTATAACCGATATATTGAAATTCATGCCCCTGCATTACGTAAGGATTCTTTGTCAAAATGGGGAGATAAAATCATTGGATTTAGGTCTTTAATGGAACTTGTGCATTGAGTGTGGAAACTTTTGTTTTTCCCGTTTGGCAATCACAAATCTTTCCTATATTCCCCTGAAAGCCTTATGACACAAGGATTTCAGCGAAAACACGCTGAAACCCTTTAATAGCAATGGTTTCAGCGTTTTAACAGTTGCAAATTGCACCCTATTTTCTTGGATTAAAATTGGCTGAAACCCTTTAAAGCAAAGGATTATACCGAAAAAAGGTGCAGAAAAAAAATTTTGCTAGAACTGAAAAGCAAATAAATTTGTCCTGTTTCAAACACAACTTAAAATAACATCTATGAACAAAGCAGAATTGATTGCCCAGATTGCCGAAGACGCAAGCATCACCAAGACCCAAGCGAATGCCGCTTTGGATTCTTTTGTTGACACCGTAACAAAAACTTTGAAGAAAGGCGATAAAGTTACATTAGTAGGATTTGGTACTTTCTCTGTATCTAAGCGTGCAGCTAGAACTGGCCGTAACCCACAAACTGGTGCTACCATCAAAATCAAAGCTAAGAAAGTTGCCCGCTTCAAAGCAGGTAAAGAATTGGCTGCAAAAGTATAATTTGCATCAAGCTTACAGAAAACCCTCGCTATATGCGGGGGTTTTTCTATTTTTGCACCTCACCTAATGTTTCACTCAAAAAATACCATCATGGGAAGAGGCGATAAAAAAACCGCAAAAGGCAAGCGTTTTAAGGGTTCTTTTGGTAAAAGCAGACCCGCTACAGCTACCAAATCAAAGAAACCTACTGTTAAGCAGTCTTAATAAAGGACGATAAATCAGTGCAGGAAGCAGTTTTGTTGTAAGGCAAAGCTGCTTTATTTTTTCTTGGTGGCCAGCTCCGTAATGGCTTTGACCAATTTATCTAGGTCTTGGATTCTGGTATAAACATGCGGTGTAATACGCACACAGCTGATATTCTCCCAAACAATTCCAACGGTGTGAATCTTATAGGTATTGAACAATGCACTATCTAATTCACCAGGAGTCATACCATCAATACTTACCCCACAAATAGCGCAAGCATATTCGGGTTTGAAAGAAGTATGAATTTTTACTTTGGGAACTTCCGCTACTTTTTTGGCCCAATAATTTTTCAAATACCTGATCCTATCTTCTTTTCGCTTGCCGCCAATGGCCATTTGAAAATTCACGGCTTCACCAATTCCCTGTTCTATAGGAAAACTGCGTGTACCAAGGGTTTCAAACTTTCTAATATCGGTCCCCTTGGGATCACCATTACAAAGCAATGGCCAAATTTTTCCAATCTTTTCTTTTTTGATCCAGAGCATGCCACTACCAATGGGTGCACTCAAGAATTTGTGTAAACTGGTTCCAAAATAGTCGCAATTCAAATCCGGAATTTGATAATCCAATAAACCAAAACTATGCGCCCCGTCTACAATGACTTCAATGCCATGAGACTTGGCCATATCAGCAATTTTTCTAGCAGGTAAAATCTGTCCAATCCAGTTAATGATATGCGTAATATGGATGATTTTTGTTTTAGGTGTAATGGCGTTTTCAAAAGCCTTGACAATTTCTGCGTCATTTTCTATAGGAAACTGAAAATTCAATTGTTTGTATACTATGCCCTCACGCATTTCACGCTGCTTCCAAGCCTGAATCATATTGGGATAGTCCTGCTTGGTACCAATGACTTCATCACCTGCTTTGAGGTCTAGGCCAAAGATGACGGTGTTTAAGGCTTCTGTGGCATTTCTGTTGATGGCAATCTCTTCAATATTGCATCCAGCCATCTCGGCCAACTTATAGCGCAATGGCTCTCTACCTTGGTCTAAAATCCGCCACATATAATAAGAAGGGCCTTGGTTGGTGAGTTGGTTATAGCGTTCAACCGCTTCTTGAACTACGCGGGGCGATGGGCTTACACCACCATTATTTAAATTGACAAAATTGGAATTCACCGTGTAAGCCTGTTGAATCACAGACCAATAATCTTCATCTGCGGCAATGGCATCAGCACTCAAATGCTGTACAGCGGCTTGGGCCGATTCAAAATTGGCGGCGTGCAATTGGTTGAATAAACTGTTGGCAGAAAATGCGCCAGCCAGT
>CAIZMD010000194.1 GCA_903933995.1 uncultured Bacteroidota bacterium | reverse complement strand
GCAGACCTTGGCGCATAAGCCATGGGCGATGGAATAAATTTTGCTGAGTCTTTGTTGTATTCATAAATACTGGCAAATCTTGTTTTGTCTAAAGAGTCAACGCAATAGCCTCCATAGATTTGTAAAGGATCCAGTACATGGTGTTTCACGTATTGGTCAAATCTTTCACCAGATACCTTTTCGATGATGGTACCCACCATATTAAAATTCAAATTACAATACTGGTATTTGGTTCCAGGTTCATAGCCATTGTAACAACTAGCCCAATTAGGATTCTTGGCTGGGTTAATGGCATCTAGTGTAAAATACCCTTGGCTATCATTGATGGAGGACAAATGTGAGAGCGCCATTTCTAAAGTAATTACCGTATTCGGATATTTTGGATTGCGAATCTGGAATCCCACTAAATCACTTAGGTCTGTTTGTAAAGAAAGCTTTTTCTGTTGCACCAATTGCATCACGGAAGTAGCAGAAAATGATTTTGAAATAGAAGCAATTCTAAACAGACAATCGTCAGTAAGTGGTTCCTTGGTTTCAGCATTTTTATAGCCAAAAGAATGCGCATAAATGATTTGATTATTCTTCACCACTGCAACAGATAGTCCCATTACTTTGGATTGCTCCATAATGGTTTTAATACCAGCTTCTGCTTGATCTGCTTGTGCAGCACTATCTAAACTAAGTAACATCAGACAAAAGCTGGTAAAAAGGATTCCAATCTTAGTATTCATATGCATTAATTTAAAATCTTCATTTAATGTTTCACCAACATCATGATACAACCAATCAGCGTGAGAAGCATGACCAGTTTTCTGTAGTGCTGGTCCTTAATTTTTCCAACGAGGGCTTTACCCTCCCAAAACCCAAGTGCCAAAGTGGGTATGAGCACTGCATCAATTTTTAGTGTGTCTACTGTTATGTTTTTCCAATAGAAAACTTGAAAGGGTAATTTGAATAAGTTCATGAACAGAAAAATCCATGCGGCTGTTCCAATAAAATCATTCTTTGATAAGCGCATGGCTAAAAAATAGAGATTGGAAAATGCACCTGCCAGATTCCCTAGCATAGTAGTGAACCCTGCAGCTAATCCAGTGGATGCAGCAAACATTGGGTGACTAGGTACTTTATCTGATTTTCTATACTCCATGAATAATACAATCACAATGGTGATCATAATAATCACCGCCATGATTTTTCGGAACATGGTTTCATCCATATCTTTTCCCAAATACACACCCAGTAAAATTCCTACAATCATCCAAGGAACAATTTTCCAGAAATGATTCCATTGCGCATGACGATTATAGTATGATACTGCGGCTATATCGGCCAAACATAAAAGTGGCAGTACAATTCCAGTAGATGACTTACTCCCAAATACAAACGCCATTAAGGTAACACTAAGCATGTCTACCCCTTTCAATCCAGCCTTTCCCATTCCAATGATAAAGGATGCCAATAAAATCATCAACCACTGGGAGAAACTGAAAACGGTGATAAAGTCCATCTTACTTAAATTTTCTAATACTACTGATCAAGGCCATGGCTATGACGGCACCCACAAAAGCAATCCCCATGTCTTTTTGTGCGTCCCAAATATCACCTTGGGTACCAAGATAAGCCACCCCTTCTTCTGGGAAAAATATATCGGCTACCAGCCATTCAATTAATTCATAGAGCGCAGAGAAGGAAAGGGTGATTTCAATGGGCAAAATCCAACAAACCCAATTGGGCCATTCAAAATGATTTTTAAAATAATCTCTCATGGGATAGGTTAATAGAAAACCAAAACTAAAATGCACTATGCGATCATAATAATTACGATTCAATGCTAATGCGTCTTTAAGCCAATAACCAAAGGGGTTTTCAGCATACGTATATTCAGCCCCATAAATATGCAATAAAAGATAGACCGTAATCATGAAATAACTCAGATCAGAAAATTTAAATTTTTTGTGACTGATTCCAAGTCCTATTAAAAACAAAATGGTAAGCACATTTTCTGTGTACCAATTGTCTTTATTAGGCGTAGAGACAAATGTGCCTATCCAAAAAATGAAAAATATTAGTGCAAGTATTTGAAGTAGGCGGTTTTGTTTAAATGCTACTCTTTCTAAGGAAGATGCGGTGGTAAATGACATGGCTTATGATTTCCTTTTGAAGATAGCATAATATATCTCCGTTCTTACTTCAAAGCCAAATTTCCTATACACATGTAAGGCCGATGGATTATCCTGTCTCACGTGCAAGAAAGGTTGTTCCCCCTTGGCAAAAATGCGTTCGCATGCATGTTGTAATAAGATAGAGGCATAGCCCTTTCCCATTTGTTCTGGTTGCGTACAAATGGCGCTGACTTCTGTAAAACCCTTTGCCTTCATGCGCTCTCCGGTCATAGCTAATAAATTAGG
>CAIZMD010000193.1 GCA_903933995.1 uncultured Bacteroidota bacterium | reverse complement strand
ATGCATCGAGAATAAGTATTAAAGTTTTGTTACTGGACCTAGAAATCTTTGCTGAAAAAGCGCTAATGTCATACCCTTGCCGTGGTATGTCTTGTTCGTTTCTTAATTGAGCATCTACAGGAATTAGATAGTTGGAGCCTTTAAATTCTATGCCATGCCCAGAATAAAAAATAAGTCCAATATCAGACTTTGTTAAATTTTCTTCAAAGTTTTTTATGGATTCCTTAAGCTCGAAAATATCTGCATTCTTTAACTTTGTTACTTTAAATCCGGCATTTTTTAAAAGTTCACTTACATCATCAGCGTCATTAATGGGGTTTTTTAAGGGCTTAGAAACATAGGATGAATTTCCTATAACCAACGCTACTTTAGTTTGAGAGCTGTTTCCGTTTAACGCCTTAGGTGGATTGGAGCCGTTGGAAATGGGATCGAGTCCCACTTCTTTAATTTCAGCCTCATATAATTCTGGAAAATTGCTAGGTATCTTTATCCAACCTCTAGCCAAATCTCTACACTCTGAAATTATTAAATTCTTATTATCTTTAAATTGAATGGAGCGCTCCAAGGGAAGCTGAGGAAGATCAACTTTTGCACTCTCACGCGCCTCATTAATAATATTTTGTAAGGTACCCCTTTTAAACGTATCAGGAGATTGTTTAAAACGACTCACTTCAGACTTGATTTTTTTACAAACCTCTGCACGTATAGTTGAATTAATTAAAAGTTGCTCACTTTCAATTTTTGAAGGCTTAATAGAGACATAAACAAAGATGCCGGCTACTATTCCAAAAAAGATTGCTCCTAAAAGAATGTAAAGAGGGGCTTTATTATTCATTTGGAATTGATTATAGATGTAGGCAAGTCAAATTATTCATTTCAATTTTAGAAGATTACTTTTTGTTTAAGCGTAAGCCCCAATGCTATCTTAGAAAATTTCTTATGAGTTTTTGTATTGCATTGGCAAGGCAATTAGTACGGGCAGCATAATCAATCTTGATTATTGCTGGACAGGAGGGGGCTATCTCAAGCCACCAATAAAATCCAAAGAAAACAGTCTCCAAGACTACTGCTATAAAGGATCGAAGTTCAGAGGATTAGTTATTGTCTGTTCCAGGTGGAACAAGAATTAATGTTGAATGCTGAGGTTGGTTGGCGCATACCGATTGCGATCATAGGTAAACGCTAGGCTTCCTTGAGGACTGGGTTGCGCGCCTGCATCACGATTGATGTTTTTGCCTTTGTAGTAGGTATTAGTTTTTGAATTGTAGAAATATCCATCGACTGTATTAAAGCCAGCTTGATTGCTTGGAGTTATTTCTGTGGCTCGTCCAGAGTAGCGATTGGCATGGTAGTCGGATTGAGCAAAGACAGGTAATGCAAGCAAGCAAAGAATCCAGGCGACGACTTTCATAGAATTTCTCCCTATTAATGATTCAAATGATCCGCTATCAAGGGCTCATAAAATGAGCCTTAAAGACTATATGGATGAAAGCATGCGCTGATTTCTTTTATTTACAAACCTCATGGCTAAGTCTTTGTAGCTGCAGTAGGAGTCAAAAGTTTTGGGAACGGGAGGAGTTTTAAAATTCTCAAAAGGTATGAAAAACTCAATCTCTGAATAGTCTTTACTTACTAAGTCATTCAATAAGAAGAAGTCCACATATCCCTTGAAGCTATCAAACAGGTTGAAGAAATCACTATAGCGTGACAGCGTATCTTCAAGTGGGCTGGT
>CAIZMD010000192.1 GCA_903933995.1 uncultured Bacteroidota bacterium | reverse complement strand
GCACAGGTTTTTGTTCCTTTTATTCTTGCATGTGTGTCCCTTCTTTATTTTAAAAACATCTATTTAAAAAGTCAACTCAATTTACAAAGAGCTTTAGAAGAAGTATCTCAATCAAATAATAGTAAAGAAAGAATCCTTTACTCCTTAGCTCATGACTTAAGAAGTCCACTGAGTAATGTGATCAGTATTTCTAAAATCATGAGACAACAGGGAAACCTAACCTCAGAGCAATTAAAATGGTTAGATTTTATTGAGTCTTCCAGTCAGAATTCTAACTCCCTGGTTAATGAGTTACTTCAGTCAAATGAATTATTGAGTAAACCAGAAAATTTTGAAGTAACAGATCTTTGCAAATTAGTAGAAGATGTGATCCTAATGGCTGAGTTAAAATCTAAAGAAAAAGGGATTGTATTTGAGTTTAAGAAAATGGAAGAAACCTGTATAATAGATTTGGAGCAATTCAAGATCCAAAGACTATTTGCCAATTTAATGAAAAATGCCATCAAATTCAGTAACCAATCTGGAAAAATTATAGTATCGGTATCAAAACAAGGTCAAAATTGTAGGGTATCTGTTAAAGACTTTGGAATTGGGATTGCAGAAAAAAATATCCCTTACATATTTGATGCTTTTACAAAAGCCAAAAGAAAAGGTACCCAAAATGAAGTCAGTTATGGTTTGGGTTTATCCATTTGTAAGCAAATTGCTGAACAACATGGAGGTAGTATTCATGTAGCAAGTGAATTAGGAAAGGGAACAGAATTTGTGGTAAGCTTGCCCATGGTAAGGGCATAAAAAAAGTCCAACTTTCGTTGGACTTGAATGTCTGTAGTGTAGTAGGATTAATACCTGTTGTATCCACCGCCGCCGTTTCCGCCGCCAGTACCACGATCACGGTTGTAACCGCCACCGCTTCCACCGCGACTTCCACCGCTTCCGCCACCGTATCCACCGCGGCTTCCACCGTTACCACCACCAAAGCTCTTCTTTTTGAAGCCGCCTCTTTCGCCTTCTGGACGAGGGGTAGATTCGTTTACAACAATCTTGCGACCTAGGTTCTCTGTGTCATGGAGACCAGCTATAGCAGCGCGAGCTGCTTCATCATCTGCCATTTCAACAAAGCCAAAGCCCTTGCTGCGATCATTGTTAAACTTGTCTGTAACGATTTTGGCACTGGTTACTTCACCAAATGGTGCAAAAAGGGCCTGCAGGTCTTCACTGGTCATGTTCCAGTTAAGATTTCCAACGTAAATGTTCATGTTCTTTGAAAAATTAAGTGATCAAAAATTCAATGGTAAAACAGTAACCAAGAACCCGGAAGCATTTACGTAAAAACCTTCTGAGAAACAGTAGAACTGCCATTGAACATCCGAAGTTATTGTTTTTTCCGATATTCCAATTTTTTTTTCAACATTTTTTGTTTTTTTCAAAAATTGTATTTAAGCAGTATAGCTGGGATTTCAGGCAAATCCATGATTGTCATGTGATTAGTTATGAACATTTGGGGTAGGGGCAAGAAAAAACCCATCCAGATAAATCAGGATGGGTTTTCAGTTATTTGAGTATCAAGCTTATTCAGCAACTACTTCAAAGTCAATCTCAACCAGTTGGCCGTTGCCAAAGTCAATAGAAGCTTTGTAAGCACCTAGTTCTTTAACCTCGTCCACAATGCTGATACGCTTACGGTCAATCTCATAACCTTTTTGGTCACGGATAGCCCTTGTAATTTGCAAAGAAGTTACGCTACCAAAGATCTTACCGCTAGTACCGGTTTTAGCACCAATTTTCACTGGAGAAGATTTTAGAACGTCTATTACTTTGTTGATTTCAGCCAACATAGCAGCTTCTTTCTTGCCTTTTACTTTTAGGCGCTCTTCTAATTGTTTCAAATTAGAAGGATTGGCTTCAACAGCCAGTTTTCCAGGAATCAGGAAGTTACGAGCGTAACCGTTCTTCACAGTTACTAGTTCATTCCTACCACCTAGATTGTCTACGTCTTGAATTAAAATTACTTGCATTTGATTTGTTTAGTTCCCCTGTTCCCAGTTTTGCAACTGTCTCTCGCGGTTAAGCGGGGTTAGGGAAGGTGACTAATGATTGTATTATTTCAACAGGTCAGTTACATAAGGCAACATTCCCATTTGACGGGCTTTCTTAACCGCGTCTTGAACCTTACGCTGATACTTCAAAGAGTTACCGCTCAAACGACGAGGCAATAATTTACCTTGTTCGTTGATGAATTTCTTCAGGAACTCAATATCCTTGTAGTCAACATATTTAATGCCATATTTCTTGAAGCGACAGAATTTTTTCTTTGGCTTCTCCTGTTTGATGGCGGTCAGGTATTTGATTTCGTTCTTTGCCATGATTAAGCCTCGGTTTTATCTTGCATTGCAAATCCGCCATTCCTTTTCACATAGTTGTACTCGACGGCGTATTTATCGAGACGTGTGATCATGTGACGCATGATTTGCTCATCACGCAACATTTGGATCTTCAGTTTTTCGTTGATTTCTGAAGGACCTTGGAATTCTAACACCCAGTAAATACCGGTTGTTTTTTTCTGGATTGGGTAAGCCAGTGATTTTAAACCCCATGGGTTACTGTGCACAGTTGCACCACCCAGTTCAGCAATCAGGTCTGCGTATTTCTTTTGTGCAGCCTTAAAGTCTTCTTCAGACAGAACCGGAGTGAAAATCACCATCAATTCGTAATTGTTCATTTACAAATTTTTTAGGTTATAAATTGGTTTCTCCCAGTGGACATCCCGAATTCGAGACGAATCAGCCAAAACTGATTTGGGGCTGCAAAGGTAGGGGAAAGCAGTGGAAAATGAAAGCTTAATCCAATAAATCTGCCAGAAATAGGGCGTTTCAGGGCAAAAATATCTGAAATTAACCATTTTTATTGGTCAATTTCTTGCTCAAGGGGCTTAAGTACTACTATATAACTGGGAAAATGGTCACTAAATCCTCCCCGATAATTATTTCCATCCCAGGTTCGCATGGGATATCCACGGTACCTACCACTATTTTCCACCATGGCATTGGTTTGGTGAATTTGTGCAAACTTGAAATGAAAACCGGTCTGTTCCTTATTGATCCAAGCATTGGAAATCAGTATTTGATCAAACAAAGACCAAATGTCTTGATTGGCAAGCGTGCCCCTCCCTTGCTGGTAGATATTTAACCAAGGGTTATACAATACCCCTGGTTCTAATAATTGGGCATTGCCCGATGTCTTTAAGACTTTAGAAATACTATAACTATCAGGATTGTCATTAAAATCGCCCATCACTACAATTTTCGCCCTTGGTTCTTTTAAAATAATTCTGTCAATTTCTTTTCTACAAGTTGCTGCAGCGGCATTTCTAGATGCCATGGTTTTATCTTCCCCGCCTCTTTTACTTGGCCAATGGTTCACAAACAAATAAATAGAATCGCCATCTAGCATTCCCTGAACCATTAGAATATCCCTAGTCTCATATTTGACGCCCGAACTAGAAGGAAGGGTTACATGTATACTGTTAGAATATAAAGGTTTGAAATATTTGGGATTATATAATAGTGCTACATCAATCCCCCTTTTGTCTTTGGAATCATAGTGCACTATTTGATATTTTCTACTCCTTAGTAAAGGGTGTCTAACTAGGTCTTGTAATACCGTATCATTCTCAATTTCTACTACGCCCAAAAGGGCAGCCCCATCCATGGTAAACTGTTCGCCAATTCCTTTAATTACCGTTGCTAAGTGTAAGATTTTGTTCTGATAAATGCCATCGTTATAGTGTTTGGCGCCAATACTGGTAAACTCATTATCATCCACTAAGCCATTGTCTTTGGTATCATATAAGTTTTCCAAATTATAAAAAGCCAAGACGGCAATTTTAGATAGTCCTGCTTTTGATTGTGCTAACAAGTTTTGATATCCCATTAGTATTAGCCAACAAATGATGCATGTTTTCATTTTTTTTCTACTAATCTAGATAGGCTTTTTTGTGGATGCTAGTTTCAAATCTTAAATGATTTTAGTTACTAGCATTTTAGATATGTCCCTACTATTTTGTTGTGTCATTCAACAAAATCTATCCTATGAAAAGCTTTATATCTATGTTGCTTTTTGCAACAATGGCATCCAACACATTGCTGGCTCAGATTAAGCCTGAAACCATTTTTCTTCAAAAAAAAATGATCAAAGATTCTGTTTATCTGGCTAACAGATTCTTTTCTGATTTGGAAACCAATAGCATTCCACTTGTAGATGAAAATGAACTTAAAGAATCAACAGCAGATATGCCTCCCATATTGCAGGCTTCAAGAGACCCATATGCTTCTATCACTGGTTTCCAATTTTCTGTCATGCGCATAACTGCAAGGGGTTTGGGTAATGCGTCTAATAATTTAATGGTAAATGGATTGCCAATGGTAGACCTTGCCAATGGAACAGGTCTTTGGAGTAGTTGGAATGGATTAAATCCCATTTTTAGGATAGGAGAAACAAATTCAGTGTACCAACAATCTGATGCAGGAATTAGTATTCTTGGAACTAGTTCTAATATAGATATCAGAACCTATAAACAGAAAGCAG
>CAIZMD010000191.1 GCA_903933995.1 uncultured Bacteroidota bacterium | reverse complement strand
TGGTAGATTGCCAGGTAATTCAAAAGTCTTGAGCTGATGATCCAATATCACAAAATCCAATGCCTTGCTCCAATCTCCTTGCTGGGTCATGGTTCCATCATAGCCTTGGCTTACCACCCACTCTCCTAAAAAAGGTAATTGCAACTGATGATAATATAAATTGAGTAATCTTTCTTTTCCATTTACATAGCGGTATAGGTTTTCTTCAGGGCTATAATACTGAATAGGGGTAAGGGCTAGTTTTAAAGGTGTTTTTCGCAAGCCTAGCATATAAAGAAATAGGATTACGGTAAGACAAAATGGTAGTGAAAAAAGTGGGACCCCAACTTTTAACATCAGGTTACCCATTCCCGAAACCATTAGGTATGCAATGGGTACCAATACCAAGACCCAAAGAAATGACCTAACTGAAGGGATAATAAAAAAGCCTCCCAAGGCTACCGCTACTAGCATAAAATTGGTTCCCATATTATAGAATCCAAGAAAGCCTTCAGAACCCATGGTATAACTAAATAACAATGCCACAGCATATCCATAGATCATTAATAAAAATGCAATTCTAGAATAGACAAATAATCCAATGGTCAAGATGATGCCTGAAGCTATATTCACCTGAAATAAAATGGCACTCATACTTCTAAAAAAACCACTGAAAAATTCGGGCATATTCCAGTTTTCAATCCAGCTAATAAAATCAACTAGAGTAGTTCCTCCAATGGCATAGGTTTCATTGTACCAGTAAATCTGTCTATGGGTTAATCCAATTCCGTCAAAACTCTTTGATGCCAAGATGATTAACGCTGTGCTAATAATAAAGGCCAATGAAAGAGCGGGTAATCCCCGTTTATTTAAAATGGCATTTAAAACAGTGGACAAGAATAGTGTAAGCAAAGAACCAACAACTAGTAGAATGGAAAAAGCAATACCAAATTCAAAATTGCTGGCAAAGCCAAGACCAAATAATAAGACACTATAGGTTAAAAGCCCATCAGCGGTTTGTGTTCTATTAAATCCAAGTAATTCTGCGGCAATTAATGAAATGGCTACTGCCACCAATCCACATGCAGCAGCAAATGGTGTGATAAAGGAAACCAACAATATCAGGAAAGCAAAGATTCTATTCTTTGAAAAAAAGAGCATGCCATAGCTATTGAGTATGGCATTACCCAAGTGTTTGATAAAGCTGTTGATATCTGTTGAACGCACCATCATTTATTTTTTATAAGCTAAAATGCTTCAAATGCTCAGGCATTTTCTCCATTTGTTCAATATACGCCAAGGTTTCTGCTTCTCTTATCAGATGGGTATTCCCTTTTTCATCAATCATCACCACATTAGGGCGCATTTGAATAAATTGCATCCACTGAGTCATATTATAGGCACCAACTTTGTGCACTACCACCTGATCTCCTCTATTCAACAAGGGCAGGTTTACGCTTTGTCTAACCACGTCTATATTCATACAAAGTGGACCATACAATACCATGTCTTCTGTGTGGTGGGTAAAATCTTGTGCAGGGCTAATCTTGTGTTCATACCAGAAAGAGGTAAATAAGATATTTACGCCAAAGTCCATAATTGTAGCCCTTCTGCCATCGCTCAAGCGTTTATTGGCCAATACGGATCCTAACAAATAGCCTGCATCATCAATTAAAGCCCTACCACTTTCTAAAATCAATAACGGTAGTTCATTACTTGAGAATCCAATTTGAAACAAAGCATTACTAATAGCTTCTGCAAATTCATCAACAGAGGGAATAGTATCTGAACCTGGAAGATATGCCCCGCGTAAAGTATTGGCTGAGGGCAAGCCACCACCAAGGTCTAGGTATTGTATCTGTGTATTTAATTGGGTCTTAGCATTCATCGCTAATTCTCCCAATTTTTTTACTGCAATTGCATAGGCATCTGTAGACAGCATAAAAGTTCCAATATGGCAATGCAAGCCGGTTAACTGTAATTTGCCCGATTGAACTATTTTTTGAATGGCAGACCATGCTTGACCGTTTTCAAAATTGAATCCAAAACGGTCCCACATAGGATAAATCCCTGTGTCCATATTTACTCGAATGGCCACCCTTGGTTGTTTACCCAATTCGTCACTTAAATCTATTAACTGATAGAGCTCTTCAAAATGATCAATATGAATTAAGGAATCATTGGTAATGGCCAGTTTTAATTCTTCATTGGTTTTCTCTGGTCCATTAAAAATGATTTTGTTTCCCGGAACACCATTGCCCAATGCTTTGCGATATTCAAAACCACTGACTACTTCTGCCCAAGAACCTTCCTGGTGAAAGACTTTGCAAACAGCATTAATATAATTGGTTTTGTAGCTCCATGCAAACTGTACTTTGGGATACCTGGTTTTAAAAGCACGAACGGCATTTTGATAAGTTCTTCTAATGGTTCTTTCACTGATCACAAATAGGGGGGAACCATATTGTGCTATTAGGTCTTTTACGGCAACGCCATCAATCTGCTTAACAGGTTCGTATTCTGTTCTAGAGCCGTATTTGTTCATTAAACCGGCATTCATTTTTTGTATAGCTGGACTCTCGTATTTAAGCTTTTGCATCTTGTTTTGTTTAAGGGTTTATAATTCACCAAAACCACTGATT
>CAIZMD010000190.1 GCA_903933995.1 uncultured Bacteroidota bacterium | reverse complement strand
CCTATAATAGCACCAATTCTTTCTAATACTTTTTCTGAGAGATTAGCAATATTGAGTTTAGTATCTAATAATTCATAGTAAGAAGAAATAACAGATTTATAAGCAAATTCAGTTCCAGCGTCTATACATGTTACTGATAAAATAGCTGCTACCGTTACAGGATCATTTTTTGGAACAATGCCAATAGAATCTCCTGATTCATAGGTTAAACCCTCTGCAGCAATTTCAATATGCCAGGTTTCTTTTTTAGAACCCCGATCATTCAAATTAAAATGGGTTAGAATTTCACCTTGATAAATGGTTTTTCCTGCAGGTTTAGCAACTGGCTTGACAACTGTTTCAGTTGGTTTTTCCTGCTCAACAGGATTTGATTGATCAGCCTGAAACACCTGATCCAAGACCTTATGGAACCATTGCTCTGCGTCTGCTTGATAATCCAAATCACATTTTTGAATGGGCACTATCCTTTTGCCACCAAGCTTTTCTAATTGGCTATCTACATCTTCTCCAGCTTTGCAAAACAAAGGATAAGAAGTATCGCCCAAGGCTAATACGCTAAATTTTAATTGAGGTAATTGGAATCCATTTTGATGAATATGGTCATAGAATTTTTGGGCTGCAGGTGGGGGATCTCCCTCACCTTGTGTGCTAATCACCGTTACAAAATATTCCTCCTTTGCCAAATCGCTCAAGCGATATTGATCCAAACTAACCAATTTGGTGAGTAGCTTTTTTTGTTTGGCAATAGCCACTAAATCGGTAGCCAACTTTTTTGAATTACCTGTTTCTGTGCCATAGGCGATGGTCAATTTTTGGGGTGCACCAACAGCAAGATTGGGAGAACTGGTTGTTAAACCTTCACCCAATAATCCACTGAGGTATCCATTGACCCAAGCAAGCTCTTCTTTGGTAGCATTATGCACCAAGGCCTGCAACTGTGCCTGTTTTTCTTTTGTTAGCATCTTCATCTAGCTTACTGGATAAGGGTATCCAGACTATTCTTTATGGGTTTAAAATAATGTTCTGTTGTTGTTGCGGTATGCATCCAATGAAACTGATGATGCAAAGAGACTACGCTACCAATGATCACCAAGGAGGGAGACAAAAATTCATGATGCCCCAATTGTTCTTGAAACAATCCCAATGGGCAAGTATATACCTGTTGTAATGGCGTAGTGGCCTGTTCTATGACCGCTAATTCTTTTGTAGGATCAATCCCGTTCAATAATAATTGTTGCACAAGATGATCCAAACAAGTAGATGACATATAGAAAACCAATGTGTCATTGGTCTTAGCAAGGTCTTGGTATGTTTCCGCACTTAGGTCCTTGGTATAATTGGTTAAAAACCTAACTGAAGTACTATATCCTCTAGCGGTTAATGGAATACCAGCATAAGCCGATGCACCAGAAGCAGCAGTAATACCCGGCACCATTTCATAAGGAATTTCATGGGCAATTAAAGTGGCCAATTCATCCAAAATATTGGAGAAAAAAGCAATATCGCCTCCCTTTAATCTAACAACTAGTTTTCCTTCTAAAGCCTGATCAAGGATCAATTGGTTAATCTCTTCTTGAGAGGTGGAACCTGATTTGAGATTTTGTTTACCTACAAAGAGAATGGGAATACCCTTTGGTACATGTGTATCCAAAATAGTCTGACTCACCAAACGGTCCGTAATCACTACATCGGCCAGCTGCAAATATTTGGCAGCTTTGAGCGTGAGTAGTTCAGGGTCGCCACAACCAGCCCCTGCTAAGATTACTTTTCCTTTTTGATTTGCCATTATCAGTCTACTTTTTTAGTAGGTTTAATAGTTATAAGTTTAGAACGATGCTTTTATCAGATTTGATTAAAACAATCCTTCAATAGACAAATAGCGTTCTCCGGTATCGTAATTGAAAGTAAGTACTTTAGAACCTGCTGGAATTTCTGTTAATTTTTGTGCTACTGCAGCTAAAGAAGCTCCAGTAGAAATCCCAACCAAGATGCCTTCCTGTTTGGCCAATTCCTGTGCATACTTAAATGCATTGTCCTTGCTTACTGGAATAATACCATCTAAGATGGCGGTGTTTAAAATAGAGGGTACAAAACCTGCACCAATACCTTGCAATGGGTGTGGACCAGGTGCGCCACCACTCAATACTGGAGAAAGTTCTGGCTCTACTGCATATACTTTTAAATTGGGGAATGCTGCTTTTAATACTTCAGCTACGCCAGTAATATGACCACCTGTTCCAACTCCAGTAATTAGATAGTCTAATCCATCTGGAAAGTCTTGCAGAATTTCTTTGGCGGTAGTTTTTCTATGGATTTCTGTATTAGCAGGATTGTCAAATTGTTGGGGCATCCATCCATTGGGTGTTTCAGCCACCAATTCTTTGGCTTTTTCAATAGCACCTTTCATTCCTTTCTCTCTAGGAGTAAGTACAAATTCT
>CAIZMD010000189.1 GCA_903933995.1 uncultured Bacteroidota bacterium | reverse complement strand
CAAGCTATTATGGACTTTGGAGCAACGGTTTGTAAACCTTTTGCGCCTAGCTGTGGTATTTGTCCACTTCAAAAAAACTGCCAAGCATTTGCCAATGGTATGGTGAATGAATTACCTGTGAAAGAAAAGAAATTACTCAAGCGTAAGCGTTGGTTTAACTATTTCTATTTTGAACAGGCAGGTCAAATCTATATACACCAACGATCAGAGGGCGATATCTGGGCCAACCTGCACGAGTTCTACTTGGTAGAATCTCCTGATCAAGTTTTATGGAACAATGAAACAGTTATGGAATTACTGCAAGATCAGATAGCCATTAAAACAGGGGTAGTAAATGCTGTTTCAGAGTTATTGGTTCAACAATTAACCCATCAGCAAATCAAAGCACGTTTTATTCAGGTAATCCTAAATAAAAAACCTGCACTATTGACCAAGGGTCAGTGGGTTGCCAAAAAAACCATTGACCAATTGGCCTTTCCAAAAATCATTTTGCAATGGATGGAGCAAGCTCTTCCAAAGGAGAAATAGGGTTTTTAACAGGGCTGTTAATTTATCAACAAGGGATTCTTTTGTTTCTCAAAAAAGGGTATTTTTAAGAACAGTAAGATTTGGACGAACCTAAAAAATTATTTTATGAGGGGAGTTAACAGAGTCATGTTGATAGGAAATCTTGGAAAAGAACCAGATGTGCAACATTTGGAAGGAAATATTAGTGTAGCTAAATTTCCATTGGCTACCACTGAAACCTATAAAGACCGGTCTGGCAAATTGATTTCGCAAACAGAGTGGCATACCGTGGTACTTTGGAGGGGATTGGCAGAATTGGCCCAGAAATACTTACATAAGGGATCTTTGATCTATGTAGAAGGTAGGCTAAGAACAAGGAGTTGGGAAGACAAAGACGGAAACAAAAAATTTGCCACAGAAGTGGTGGGAGATAATTTGATTATGTTGGATAAACGCTCAGATGGATCAGGTCATGGAGGAGAAGGAATGGAGGGTTATCATGGTGATGATATACCGCCAATTGGGGACCCAACTGAGAACCTGCCATTTTAAACTTAGAATTGATACTTTTGCAATCATCGGTAGACTAAGTCTATCTATTTTACATTAAAACAGCTACTTTGGATTATCACTCGGTTTTGAATCAATTTTTGTCAGCACCATTTCTGTCTGCTATTCAAGCACAGGGTACCACGGTGTTGGTAATGGTTTTATTGGTGCTATTATTTTTATCCTTTGTATTGGCAGGTGCTGAAGTGGCTTTTTTCTCCCTTACCTATAAAGACATTAACCTACTCAAATCTAAACAGCAACCACCCTATAAACGCGTGGTGGATTTATTAGAAGAACCCAAGACCCTATTGGCTTCACTCTTAATTGCCAATAGCTTTATCAATATTGCCATCATCATCATTTCAAATTTATTGATTGATGGCATGTTCAATTTTGAAAAGTTTGACGCGGTATGGGTAGAGTTTGTAATCAAAGTGATTTCTGTTTCATTTATTCTGGTATTATTTGGAGAAGTCATGCCCAAGGTATTGGCCACGCAAAACAATATTCGTTTTGCCAAAGACTTTGGTGGAATTATCCAAGCCGTTTCCTATGCTACGGCAGGGTTGAGTAAGCGATTGGTAAATTTTTCTGACGTCATAGAAAAGAGCCTAGCTAGAAAAAACATGGGTTCCTATAGTTTGGAAGAACTGGATCATGCCATTGACTTAACAACTGATAGCACGGCGTCTGAGAATGAAAAAAATATTCTAAAGGGGATTGTGAAGTTTGGAAATATTACGGTGAAACAAATCATGAAAACCAGGATGGATGTGCATGGTTTGGATCAGGAGATTAGTTTTGGGGAATTAATTGCTTCTGTAAAAGACCTGCATTATAGTAGGTTGCCAGTATACAAAGAAGACCTAGACAATGTAGTAGGAATGATTCATACCAAGGACCTGATTCCCTTTATCAATGAAGCGGATGATTATGCTTGGCATACCCATATGCGTCAGCCCTATTTTGTGCACGAGCAAAAATTGATTGAGGATTTATTGCAAGATTTTCAATCAAAGCGCATCCATTTTGCGGTAGTAGTGGATGAGTTTGGAGGTACCAGTGGCATTGTTACTTTGGAAGATATTTTAGAAGAAGTGATTGGTGATATCAAGGACGAATTTGATGAGGAAGAATCTGGTCATAAAAAAATTGACGAGTT
>CAIZMD010000188.1 GCA_903933995.1 uncultured Bacteroidota bacterium | reverse complement strand
TGCCATGAGGGGAGCCTGGATCACAACAGCTGCAAGCACAGCACTAAATTCTAAGGATAATGTTAAAGCAATGGTTACCACTTGTAAAGCGGCGGGCATCAACAATATTTTTGTTGTTGTCTATAATAATGGGAGAACCATTTATCCAAGCTCCGTGATGCAAGGCTTGATTGGAATCAGACAATTAGAAAGATATGCAGGTAGAGACCCTTTACAGGAATGTATTGATGAAGCAAAGCTAGTGGGCATAAAAGTGCACGCTTGGTTTGAATATGGCTTTTCTTCTTCCTATTCAGCAAGTGGGGGGCTGATTGTTGCCGCAAAACCAAGCTGGGCAGCTAGAGATGTGAATGGTCAATTAGTTGTTAAAAATGGATTTGACTGGCTCAACGGAATTCATCCTGAAGTACAACAATTTATGGTAGACTTGTTTAAAGAAGTAGTTACCAATTATAATGTTGATGGAGTTCAAGGAGATGACAGATTACCTGCCATGCCTTCTACGGGAGGATATGACACTTATACAACAAATTTGTATAAATCAGAGAATGGTGGCGCAACACCTCCAGGCAATAGTGCAGATGCTGGTTGGATAAAATGGAGAGCAAATAAATTAAATAGTTTTGTAAAGCGGTTAAGAAACGAAGTGAAAGCCATAAAACCTGCAATTCAGTTTACCATGTCACCTAGCCCATACCCCTTTAGCATTAATGAATATTTACAGGACTGGCCTACATGGGTAGATAGTAGCTGGGTAGATGCAGTTATGCCTCAATGTTATCGTTATACCATAAATGATTACGATGCGGTTCTTACGCAGCAAAAAAGTTATTATAAAAATCCGAATGTGCTTTTCTATCCGGGGGTTTTAGTGAAATCTGGTTCAACCATACAAAGCGATGGTTTGATGTCTCAGTTCATACAAAGCAATAGAAACAATGGCTTTAAAGGAGAAGTATTTTTCTTTTATGAAGGTGTAAAAGATAAAAGCAGCTGGTTTCAAGGAATGTACCCATACATAAAATAACCTTAAATGAAATTTAAATTCATTTTATATTACGCAGTTTATTTTTTTGTTTTTTTATCATTATCTCAAGCTCAAAAACTAACCCGTTTTGTAGACCCATTCTTAGGAACCGGTGGGCATGGGCATGTTTATCCTGGAGCCACTATTCCATTTGGGATGATTCAATTAAGTCCAGACAATGGAGATCAAGGCTGGGACTGGAGTAGTGGATATCATTATAGTAGTAAAACTATTGCAGGGTTTAGTCATACACATTTAAGCGGAACTGGCATTGGTGATTGGTGTGATATATCAATTTTGCCATTAACAGATACAACAGTTATACGCAATGAAAAAATTAAAATCCCATTTTCACATAATAAAGAATTTGCCAAACCAGGATATTATTCCGTTGAATTAAGTAATCAGGTCAAATGTGCATTTACTGCTACAAAAAGAACCGGTTTACACAAGTACCAGTTTCCAACAAAAGAAGGATGGCTACGCTTTGATATGGGATTTGAAATTAACTGGGATAAAACAACTGAAGGAATGTTGCAACAGGTGGATGACCACACCATTATTGGATATAGGTTCAGCACAGGATGGGCAAAGGGGCAAAAAGTCTATTTTGCTGCTAGGTTTAATACACCAATAAAATCAATGGTATTCATCAATGACTCCCTTAGAATCAATCATCAAGCAATTGGTAGAAAGATTAAAGCCGCTTTGAAATTTAACACTGAACAAACCTTAGAAGTAACAGTTTCATTAAGTTCAGTTAGTGCCAATAAAGCTTTATTGGAAATAGATAAATCCGCTCGAACTAATTTTGAAGTAACAGCAAAAAATGCTGAAGATCTATGGGAAAAGGAATTACAAAAAATTAAGATTAATACAAATGATACTGTATTTGCAAAAATATTTTACAGTTCATTCTATAGAACAAATTTAGCACCCGTAATCAGTAATGATGCAGACGGTCAATATCAAACACATGATAATCAAATTAAACAATTTACATTAGGTAAAAACAAGTATACCGTTTTCTCTCAATGGGATGTGTTTAGAGCATTAAATCCTTTATTTACTATTACGCAAACAGATCGATTACCTGATATGATTAATAGTATGTTGCAATTATATCATGATAACGGTCTATTACCCGTTTGGGATTTAAGTACTTGGGAAGCAAATACAATGACAGGTTATCATAGTATACCAATCATTGCAGACGCTATATTAAAAAATGTTAAAGGTTTTGATTACAATTTGGCATTTCAGGCCATGAAAAAGAGCGCCTTTCAACAAGGCAGAGGAACTCCTGAATATATTAAATATGGCTATTTACCTGTAGACAAGCATGGCTGGAGTGTAACAATTACTTTAGAATATGCATACGATGATTGGTGTATTGCTCAAGTAGCAAAGAAGTTACACCAAGATTCAGACTATCAACTTTTCATGAAAAGAGCCATGAGTTATCAGCAATTATTTGATCCTGTTACTGGCTTTATGCGTGCAAAGGATAGTAATAAAAAATTCATAGAACCATTTGATCCTTTATTATCTGAACATGGATTTGATGGTCAATATATTGAAGGAACTGCATGGCAACATAGCTTTTTTGTACCTCATGACCTAGAAGGATTATCCAAATTATATGGCAGCTCTGAAAATTTGGTAAAAAAATTAGATGATCTGTTTGCAGCACCTTCAGTATTACATGGTGACAATACTTCTGCTGACGTTTCTGGATTAATTGGACAGTACGCTCATGGCAACGAGCCTAGTCATCATATTATATACATGTTTAGCGCTTTAGGTCATCCGGAAAAAGCAGCACATTGGATAAAAGTAGTTACCGACAGCATGTACAAAACAGGTCCTGATGGTTTAACCGGCAATGATGATTGTGGTCAAATGAGCGCGTGGTACGTTTGGACTTCCCTAGGAATGTATCCAATGAACCCAGCATCTGGAAAATATGTATTTGGTTTTCCTTTAATCAAAGACGCAACCATAAAATTACCCAACAATAATATTTTTAGAATTCATACAAAAAGCAGTGGAAAAACGGCTGATTCAAAGAAATATGTAAAAAACATATTCTTAAATAATCAACGAATTACCAAAGGATTTCTCACTCATCAAGAATTATTAAAAGGGGGTGAATTAATTTTCGAGCTAAATTAAGATTTCCAAATAAAGCCCTTTTTGGTAAATGGAAAGGTAAAAGAACATGCCACTAATGTAAACAATAGTCCCTTCATAAATCCCGTGTAAAAGTTAGTATTCATACTATTCCAATAATCATAGATACCCACCAAATGCATCAATGGCAACAATAATAAACTGCCAGAAACATATGCCATCATTGGATTTTGACCAGATAAAGACATGAAACGGTGAATGGGCATAAATATAGGGGAAGCCTGCAAAATGGCTAAGACAAGGAAACTAAAAAAAGCTAGACCAACAGTTACAAAATAATAACTATAAGTAGAGATATCTTTTTTAATACCACCCTCATAGGATTCAAAACTTAGACCTAACAATAAGGAAAATGCACCTGCATAAAAAAACTGTTCCAGTATTTTTATATTACTCAAAATGGTTTTTTTGATCAAAAAATGTACAAGAGCCAACCCAATCATTGAGCATACCAGATTAGTTATTAGTTGACGGGTATATAAAAAACTAACGTTCATCACCACAAGAACAAATAGTAACAAACCAATAATTTTTAAATACATATTAGTTTTTACTTCCAAGGGATTGATGTCTTTTTCTTGTAATAACCAGTCTCCTGCAATAGTTCCAGGAATTAATATAAAAAGATATTTTAGAAAATAGAATTTATATACGGCAGTAGAAGGTGTTAGCAAATAGACAAACTCATTCCAACTATCTGGTATTTTAGAACCTAAAAAAATGGCCATAATAAATGGAAGAATACCCAACCTCAACAAAATATTATTCCTTGTTATCCACCAACTGATTGTTCCAAATAAAGCCATATTGGCTAACACAATAATAATGATGTCACTAGTGGTTAATTTAAAACCTTCGCCATTATTCATGGGTAGAAAAATCAAACAAATTGCTCCAATTACTAAAGCGGAATAGTTTATTAGTGATTCGATTTTTTTACTTGTAAATGGGCTGAATTTACTAAAACCAAAAAATAAAAGTAGGTACCCAACTAATGACATGAGATAAGTTGTATACTCTGGATTTGTTAGAAGGTGATTTGATTTAAAATGTTCTAGAAATAATGCAAAAAAGACTAACAGAAAAAAACGCCTACAAGCGGTAATAAAAACTGTTTTATGATCCTGCTCAGCTGCAAATTTTTTCATTGCTATAGGTATTGCGGCACCCATACAAAAAATAAAGAAAGGAAATACCAAATCTACCCAGGTTATCCCAGGTAAATTAGGATTGAACTGATGATTAGGTGGAGGAACTTGTGCATGAAACATCCAGGATGGCATCATTGTTCCATATGCTATACTGCCAGATAGAATCATTGTAAAAATGGCGTAGCCGCGAAGAGCATCAAGGTTGAGGTATCTTTCTTTCATATTAATTGAATAAAAAACAGGCAATTATGAAACATAATGCCTGCTTTTCTGTTAAAAATCTAAACTGTCAAAAGCTTAGAAAAGTTTACCAACCGGGGTTCTGAGTCAAATTAGGATTATTGTCAATTTCAGATTGAGGAATGGGCCAAAGCTTATATTTAACATTGGTATTTACCCTTGTCTGATTTCTAAATGCAATTCTACTACTTAAACTAGCGGAGTAATTAGGAACATTATCAGCATCAAAAGTGGGGATTGCAGGTATTACTAATGGATTCAATGCCGCACCCACAACATTCATACTATTTGCTTTACCATAAATATCCCATCTTCTCAAATCAAATAAACGTTGACCTTCACCAGCAAACTCAACCGCTCTTTCTCTACGAATGATGGTTCGCATAGCCGCTTGTGATCCAATTGCAACAGCAGGTTGACCAGCTCTTGCACGTACCAAATTTATTGCGGTAGTTACTGTTGCATCTATTTGATTCAATTCAATTTTTGCTTCCGCATAAGTTTGTAAAATATCAGCATAACGCATTAATATATAACCAACTTTTGATTCAAAAATATACTGTGTTGTGTCATTATACTTATTCCAAACATATCCTACACCACCAATATTACCTGTAGCACTTACCTGCCATTGAATACCTGCGGCTTGAGCACCAACCCAGTCATTATTGGTAGTCACATTATCATACACACCAGTATTCCAGTTGAATTTTCTACGAGTATTTGCATAGTAACTAAATATGGTTCTTTCTCTTAAATTATTATAGGGCAATGCAGCAGTTTTTGATGCATAGTGAACCATTGTATCTCCAGCCATATAAATACTCCAAGCCAATCTTCTATCTCTGTTCAAACGTGGATTTGCTGGATCATACACCGTAGAAGCATCAATTCTATTTCCATCTCTACCTTCAAACTGATCAACCAATTGTTGAGAAGGGAAATGGCTACTTTGTGAATTGGTAACTTGACGTGGCACTCCTAAAATTGGCCCCCAGTTCTGCGGTTCATTTACATCAAGTGGATAGGTTTGAATGAACATAATTTCTCTTGCAGCATTACCGTTTTGACCAGCCAGACTAAACAGATTTGGGTAACTAGGATTTAATCCATAACTACCTCCATCAATGATTGTTTTAGTAGCGGCTGCCGCTGTTGCATAGTCCTTGATTAACATAGCCAACTTAGCTTTTAATCCAAGAGCAACCCCTTTGTTAACACGACCCAGTGCTTGAACAGGGCTTGTACCAGCAGCATCAAATGCAGCAGCTGCTTCATCCATATCTTTGTACATATCAGCTACTATAGTAGACACTGGCGTTCTTGTTGCAGAAAGTATTGCTTCAACACCAGGCATTGTTCTATAATAGGGTACTGCACCAAACCAACCCATTAAATGATAATAACCCCAAGCCCTTAAAACCAAAGCCTCAGCCTTAATTCTATTATAGGTAACAGTTGACACATTGGCTTTTCCATTCTCCATACCAGCAATTTGCTGATTGGCGCGTTGCACCAACTTATACGCCTGGTTCCAGCAAGTTGAGGTTAAAGAGTTGTTGATTACAAATGGCCCACCATCACCCATTGCTATTAAATCTTCTGCATTGGCTCCTCTTTTCATAGCCAGGTCTGTACTAGCTTCTATGGCAAATGGCAAGGGTGTATTATTAGGAAACACCCACATTGCTGAAGCATAAGTTCCTATTAATCCTTGTTCCATTTCTGATTGATTGCTCAAAAAGGTAGACGAGGATGATGCATCAAGTGGCTTACGATCTAAAAATTTCTGACAACTCATCAGCGAAACAGCCGATATTGAAAGAAGTATGATAATATATTTTTTCATTGTTGTGATTTTACTGTTTCAGTTAAAAGGTTACATTAATTCCAGCAGTATAGGTACGCATCAACGGATAAAACTCTGCGTTGGCATTATTGATTTCCGGATCAAATCCTTTCCAAGCTTTAGAAATGGTTAACAAATTGGAAGCGCTTACATACACTCTTACCGCATTAATTTTAGCCTTGTCTAACCATTCTTTTTTCAATGTGTAACCTAAATTAATATTCTTGATTCTGAAATAAGAAGCACTACGAATCCATTGTGATGCCAACAAGAAATTATTACCACCAGATCCAGAAGGTAATAAACGAGGGAATGTAGCATTTTGGTTATCAGGTCTCCAATAATCCTTATGTATTTCCAACAAAGAAGCAGCAAAATCTGCACTACTGAAAGGAACTGCTCCAGTTCCACTTAAATAGTTATTGCGTTGCCCTACACCTTGACCAAAAATATTTAAATCAAAATTGGCATAGGTAAGGTTTAGGTTAATGCTATATTCATAACGAGGAAAAGCATTACCAATAAATGTTCTATCGTTTGCATCAATTTTTCCATCACCATTCATATCCTGATATTTTACATCTCCAGGTTTTGGTCCAACAGTCAGTGAAGTATTCCAAGGAATACCAAATTGAACAGGAGAGTTCTTTATATCAGTTGAGTCAGTAAAATAGCCCTGAGTCATATATCCAAAATAGGATCCCAAAGCCTGACCAGGTGCCGTTCTAATACCATCACCAATAAAAGGGGTACCTTCTACTAGGCTTGTTACGGTATTTTTGACATCTGAAATCATAGCAGTTGCATCAACTCCTAACTTCCCAAATTTGTTTTTATAATTAAGTGTGAATTCCCAACCTTTATTTTCCATATTACCAGCATTTACAAATGGATTGCTTAAACCGCCAGCAGACTGTGGTAATGTTCTTTGTAATAACATGTTTTTCAATGTCTTTACATAATAATCGGCAGTTACTGTAAAGTGTTTTGCAAATGAAACATCAATACCAATATTTGTTTGCTTTGAGGTTTCCCAACTTAAATCAGGATTAGCAAATTGTAATAATGCAACCCCTAGGTTAGTAGCATTTGCAAAATAGGCATTGGTACCATTATTAGGATTACTATAGTTAGACTGTGCATAGAATGCGTCATAAGCATAGTTGTTTCCAATACTCTGATTACCATTTCCACCCGTAGATACTCTTAATTTTCCAAAATCAATGAATTTTGCTTTACTCAAGAAGCTTTCCTTTGAAAATATCCATCCAGCAGAAACAGCACCGAAATTACCCCACTGTTTATCCCCTGCCTGTGAAAAACGAGATGTACCATCTCTTCTACCGTTCAATTCTAAGAAATATTTGTCTTCATAACTATAATTCAAACGTGCAAAGAAACCTGCTAAAGCTAATTCAGAAGCACCTGCATTGTTATCTCTTACACCTGAACCTAGATTCAAATAAGGCTGATTGGGATTATTAAATCCTGTTCTAGATGCACCAAAGAAATAGTTTGTAAATAATTCTGTTTGTCCACCAACCAATGCTTTAAATGAATGTGCGCCAACTCTTTTGTTATAAGTAACCTGACCTAAATAAGTAGTATAAACATTGTTTGTATATGATTCAGACAAGCTTGTAGTACCTGGCCATGAGCTCAACAATGAATATGTACCTGTTGCCACATTGGGTTGATAGATATTCGCATTTGATGTGAAAGTTTTAGTGGTAGGATTTGTTGCCTGACGACCCCAATAACCTTCAATTTCCAAACCACTGATTGGCTTATAATTAAATCCAAATCTGGTTAACAAAGTACTTCCATTGGTTTGAGAATTCCCTGTAGCTTCAGCCATCGCAATTGGGTTGCGGTTATTAGACTGCCCTGCAGTACCATACATTCCAGGACCGTATTTACCACCACCAATTGCAGGCAATCCAATTGCCTGACGTATAACAAATTCTGCTGATCCAGTAGATGGATTAATTGTCCTATTTGAGTTATACCCGAAAATTCCTATCAAAGACAACTTGCTATTAATTTTGAATTCAGGATTCAGCCTAATATCATACTTTTCAAAACTACTATTAGGAATTAAACCTTGCTGTTTCAAAAATGTAAACGAAGAAAATAGATTTATTTTATCAGTAGAAGTTGAAAGTTGAATATTATGGTTTTGCAACATTCCACTATTTGTTAAAACTTCATTTAACCAGTCTGTATCAATAACGTCTAAGTTATTGGCTGGTGTAGATTTATATTTATCAATCAAAGTTTGAGGAAAAACAGTTGCGGCTGGATTACCTGTTCTATTTTGCTCTGCTACATTACTCAGTGTCATATGATCAATGGCATTTACACGATCAGGTATAGCAGTTGCAGACTGTTTAGATACAAAAGCATTATAACTCATTTTTAATCCCTTCTCAGATGCTCTTTTAGTTTTGACTAAAACAACACCACCAGAGGCGCGGTTACCATAAATAGCAGTAGAAGCCGCATCCTTTAATAAGGTGATACTTTCAATAGCATTAGGATCAATTTGATCTAAAGAACCAATTGCCAATCCATCAACAATGATTAAAGGGGCGCTACTTCCAGAAATAGAACCTTGTCCACGTATAATGATACTTGCTCCATCAGCACCTGGCTTTCCCGATTGTTGTTGAACGGTAACACCCGGAGCTAAGCCTTGTAAAGCTTGGCTAGTGCTAGTTACCTGACGTCTATTCAAAGCAGCATTATTCAAAGTAACTAAGGAACCTGTTAAACTGGCTTTTTTCTGAGCACCATAACCAACCACCACCACTTCTCCCATGTCACCAGCTGTTATAGACAACACAACATCTAAAGTAGTTCCACTTACTTTAATTTCCTGCGTGGCAAAACCAATACCAGAAAAAATAAGTGTTGCAGCCTTATCAACCAATATACTATACTCTCCTGAAGCACTAGTAGCTATACCAGCTTTTGTTCCTTTTACCAATACAGAGATACCTTCTGCAGCATTTCCAGAACCTGCACTGGTAACTCTACCTGCAACCCTAATCTGTTGCGCAACTGCACTACCAATAATCATCAGTAGTAAACAGCACGAGAGCAATAATTTTTTCATAAGCGTTCGTTTTGTTGATTTGTATATCTATTTAAAAAATCCATTGTAATCAACATCCATTCTTTCAAAAGGATGTATTGCTTCATCCAGCAGTTTAGCAAACTGAATTCTTGTTAAAGCTTTTTCTTCATTAAAATCACCAATATTCCAATAATTCCATTCTTTAGATACAAGCTTTTGTAATGATTCCTTACTGATTATATATCCATTTTTTTCAGGATGACTCTTTGCTATTATTGTTGAAATTTCAACAATGATGTTGATAGCGTCATTGATTAACAGAAGCTCTTTTTGAATATGAAACGCATGTTTAAATGTAGCTTCCAAGTCTTTTGCAAGCAGTATTCCATTGATTGTTGAATCGGGATAAAAAAATGTTTGATTAGCCCAATTATGGGGCACTCCTTTTCCCTTTAAAATATCAGTAGCTCCAATTCTTTGAGCAGATAAAAAATGCGGATTAGATATTGGAACATCTATATAAGGCATGATATAAGCACCGGATTTTAAAAGACTATTCTGTACTGACCTGACAGATACATCAATAGCATTTTTATTTTCTTTTATAGCAAGCGCTGCAAGTGTACCTGCTGCTTGTCCAATTAATAATACACAAGGTTGTAATCTGGTGGTTCCATTAACAATATTAGAAACGCTGATTCCTTTTTCAGCAATAATCAATCCATTAAAAGAACTTGGAATTAAAGCCCCTAAAGGGATATTAAATGAGGGAACTGGATAGAAATCAAGGTGCTGTGGTGCATTTGCATTCTTCTTGTGATGATGATCTATAGGATAATCACCAACAGCTATCCCAGTTCTATTTAGGTGTAAAGCATCTGAAAAAGGCTCAGCAATTTGTTTAATATTAAATCTGACTATCCCTTTTACCCTTCTTCCTTCTCTATAATATGGAATAAGTGGTAAATAATCATTGGTAGGAAACTCATCATCCGCAAATCCAAGATTTTTAAAACCTAGTTGATGTTGAATAAAATATACAAATCGCTTTGTTTGCTCCTTGGCTTTAACCAATTCTTTCTGCCTTGAATTTTCATCTGACTTGACCAAATTAAGGTAGATGTCGTTACCATAACCTGGCCAATTAATCATATATTTTTGATTAGGCAACTTCCCATAATCTAACATCTTTTTTGCATCAACATTGGGAGCCTTTCTTGTTTTTGTAAGATAATAATCTGTACAAGACCCATCAAACTCTTCTGGATTATAACCCTTGGGTTTTACAATGGTACAATCCTTACCAATTCCATAATCTTTTAGTATTGCTACATATGTTAGATCCTGAACAATATCATTAGTTGCTAATACCCCCACATTCTCACCAGAAACTTCACTGGACTCCATTCCAAGATCATAAGGCACACCTGCATTTGCAAAGACATCACCTAGTTCAGTGGCATCAATAGTTTGTTTTGCATAAATGGCAACTGTTTTATTATTCTTTTTATTGATAAATATGGCACCAAGTAGTTTGTTTTTTTCTTTTACAACTTTTAAAAATTGATATTCAAACAAAACTTGAATAGTAGGTACTTCAGCTACCAGTTTTTTAAATATACTATCTCCAATATGTGGTTCAAACAATGTGTTGCTTACCCATCCAGTAGCAACTTTATTAGCCCCTCCATACACTTGATATAATTTGTTTCTAAACTCGCCAAAGATACCTGAGGGCAAATTATGATTCCCATCAAAAGCAGATACACCTGCGGCAGTTATCATTCCACCTAACCAGGTTGTTGGTTCCGCAATAATTGTTTTTACACCCAATCTTCCAGCTTGCAACCCAGCAGCAACACCACTTGCTCCTCCTCCAATCACCAATAAATCAGTATTAATGGATTGGGCATTACAATTAAGCGCTGAAAATAAAAACAGCAGAAAATAAAAAATCTGATATCGTAGAAATTTATACAAAAGCTAAATTGATATTATAATGATTCTAAAGTTTTCCAAACTTGGTACAAGGATCTTGGTATATGAAAACAACCTTTCCATTTTCCACCTTTTAAGGGTAGTAATACCTCTCCTCTTCTATTTAGATATCCAAACCATTCTCCAAATTCTGGGTCTTTAAAATGACTCCAAGTATAGTCATGTATTTTTTTGAACCACAAAGCACAACGCTCATCACCTGTTAGCGCATAGGATTTGGCTAATGCTACTAATGCCTCTACATGAACCCACCAGAGTTTTTGATCCCATTCAAGTTGTTGTGGAGGATTTCCTTTAACGTCTAAAAAATAAAATATTCCACCATACTCTTTATCCCATCCAAGCTCCAGAGTATCTAGCATGATATTGGTTGCTTTATCAATAAGCGCAGAATCATTCATCCTTTTTCCCAAATCCATGATAAACCACATTGCCTCAATAGCATGTCCAGGATTGAGCAATCTACCTTCAAAACTATCACAGAAAGAACCATCCTCATATACGTTTTCTAAAACAAGACCCAGGTTAGGTTGATAAAACACTTCCATCACTTCATGAACAATTTCTGGAATAAATTCATTTACCCTTTTCTCTCCTAACAAGTGTTCTAATTCCAAAGAGAGGTTGCATAAAATCATAGGCAGACTAAATGACTTTAGAGACCTTGTACCTGGGAAATTTTTATCGTATTTACCTTTGGGCTGATTTCGTCTTGACAAAATGTTTTCAAAAGTAGTAAGTGCAATTTTTTTGTACTCATCTGAAGGGGATACCTTATCCAATGCTGCAAAAGCCATTGTTGCAAAACAATCGCTGAAAATATTATAGGGTTGAATCAAGGGTTTCCCCTCAGCAGTTAATGAGAAATACCAGTTGCCATTTTCGTCTCTTCCATGTTTTTGCATGAAATCAGCACCAATTTTGGCAGCTTCCAGCCACTTTTCATTAGCTTCTACATTTTTATACATGTATGAAAAACACCATACCTGCCTACCTTGTAACCAGATAAATTTATCTGTATCGTATACTTTTCCAAACTGATCAAGACAGGTAAAAAAACCACCATTTTCTAAATCAATGCTATGATTCAACCAAAATGGTAAAACCCCTTGAACCAATTCATTTTTATATTGATTAGCATAGTTTTTTAAGGCACTTAATGGTTCTCCGATAGCAGTAGAAGGAATCATGAATACTTATTTAAGTTTATATCCGGAATTCTTAAATCGACTGTAATATCATAATTATTTTTATAAACAAACAAAAACTTTCTAATTTTTTTTATTTTCATTAAAATAGAAGCCCCAACATGATTAATATGACTAAATTGTAGGTTCATTTAGAACTATTTATCACTTATAATCAATGCCAAAACCCCAAATCATAAAAGATGTATTTAATGACGATAATGCATCGGGTGTTGCGTTAAAAAACAAAGTACTTAAAAAACTAATATTTAAGTACCTGGATCAAACAGACGCTAGTTCCATTACAGACTTAAGCAAAGAATTACTAATTAGTGTTCCTAAAACTACCAGCTTGGTTAATGAATTGATAGTGGAAGGAATGATTAAGGACTATGGAAAAATTGATTCAACTGGCGGAAGAAAAGCCAGTATGTATGGATTGGTTTCAGACGCTTGCTTCTTTATTGGAGTTGACGTAAAGAAGTATTATATAAATATTGGATTACTAAATTTTAAAAAACAATTAGTAACACAAAAAAATAGAATCCCATATAAATTAGAGAATACCCAAGAATCACTCACACAGTTAATTCAAATTATTCAGGGTTTTATAAAAGAACAATCTATAAAAAAAGATAAAATACTGAGTATTGCCATTAATTTATCAGGGAGAATTAAAAATACAATTGGCTATAGTTTTAGCTTCTTTCATTTTCAAGAAGAACCACTATCAATTATTATTCAAAATGAGATTGGAATAAAAACTTTTTTAGAAAATGACTCTAGAGCAATGGCATTTGGTGAATGCAATTTTGGAGAAGTAAGCTCAGAAAAGAATGCTTTGTTTGTTAATATAGATTATGGAATTGGATTGGGTATTTTAATAAACAATGAAATCTATTATGGCAAGTCCGGATTTAGTGGCGAATTTGGGCATATTCGTTTTTTTGACAATGAGATTATATGTCACTGTGGCAAAAAAGGATGTCTTGAAACAGAAGCTTCTGGAAGTGCATTAGTAAGAAAGTTCAAAGATAAAATTGAACAAGGATCTACTTCAATTCTAATTAAGAAAAATAAACTACTTGAAAATATTACGCTTACTGACCTTATCCAAGCTGCAAAAGATGAAGACGTTTTGTGTATTGAGTTATTAGCCGAAGTGGGAGAAAAAATTGGAATGGGCTTGGCCGCAATGATTAATGTTTTCAATCCAGAATTGATTATTTTAGGTGGAACCCTTTCTGAAACAGGAGATTTTTTAAGATTGCCCATTAGGAGTGCCATCAATAAATATTCCTTGAGTTTGGTCAACTCTGATACTGAACTTAGATTATCAAAATTGGGTGAAAAAGCAGGTATTCTTGGCGCTTGCTTAATTGCTAGAAATAAAATACTATCTGTATTATAATCATAAAAAAAGACCTCTTTACGGAGGTCTTTTTTTATTAGAATAGTCAGCTATTGATTAATCGTATTTAGCACATTCCTTCATCTCTCTCTCAGAATATGCATAACCATATTGTTTGAGTACATCGTCTGGAACGCCGTTCCACATATTGGGAACATTACCCATATAGCCAATATCTTTCACGCCAATTTCTGAAGTGTAGAAACCGGTACAAACCAGGTCACGGATTTCATTGAAGAATGCCACACCCTGAGCCATTTCTGGTTTTGCTTTTTCCGGATAGGCAATCATGTCTATGAGTTCAATTTGTTGCTTGGGTGTACACTTTACAAAAGGATTTCCAAAACGGTTGAGACACTGCAAGTCTAGCCAACGAAGACCACCTCTTACAGGTACTTGGTAGTGTGGCATGTCTTTCATGATAAACTCCAAGAACTCAGGCACTTTGGCGTCTGAAGCAGAGCCACTCACTTTGTCTTTTGGAATAATGATATCGCCCAAAACAGTAACCGTAGCCAATTCTTCTGCGGTGAAGAATTTGGTTTCGGCTTCTAGTCTTTTGAGGTTGTCTTTCTCTTCCTGCATGCGATCGGCCAGCATTGCATCTGGAGAAGCTGCAATGGCTTTTTTGTCACTGTTCTTGCAGGATTCTACCAAGACACCAGTGGCCATGGATCCTATCAGCAGGGCTTTGATTGATTTTCTTCTGTCCATAATATTGATTTACGCCTAGGCGATTACAGATTTTGTTTTTTCAATTCGTCAATGATGTATTCAGAAGCACGCATAGACAGGGCCAAAATGGTCCAGGTAATATTCTTGTCTGCTTGAGAAGTAAACTGGCTACCATCTACACAGAACAGGGTTTTACAATCATGCGCTTGGCTCCACTTGTTTAGGGCAGAAGTTTTGCGGTCTGCACCCATTCTAACGGTACCAGCTTCGTGAATAATATTGCCCGGATTGTTGAGACCCCAATTGTTCTTCTCGTTGTCATCAGCACCCCAAGTAATAATAGCACCCATATTGTGCATGATCTCTTTAAAGGTTTCTTTCATGTGCTTGGCCTGCTTGATTTCATAGTCAGAATGATTGGTATGAAAACGTAGTACTGGAATACCATATTTGTCAACCACTTTAGGATCTATCTCGCAGTAGTTATTGATGTTTGGAACTGCTTCTCCACGTCCGGCCATACCCACACCAGCTCCATAGAAAAAGCGTTGGTCCTCTTTTAAAGACTCGCCATAACCACCTGCTTCTTTGGTCTTACCATTGACTTGGAATTTGCCATTCTGGCCTTGAATGCCCATACCAAATCCATACGCTGGTTGGCCCATGCCACCCCAGTATTCAATATGGTATCCGCGTGGAAAATCTAATTTCTTATTGTCTAACCACCATGGCGTATACACGTGCATACCACCTACCCCGACTTCGTTATAACGCTTTCTACCAAAGAGTGTTGGTAATACACCACCCATGGCAGCACCGGTAGAATCATGCAGGTATTTACCCACTACATTACTATCATTGGCTAGTCCATTGGGATGACGTGTAGATATTGAAGTCAGCAACAAACGCGCGGTTTCACAGGTACTAGCAG
>CAIZMD010000187.1 GCA_903933995.1 uncultured Bacteroidota bacterium | reverse complement strand
CTTTCTCTATCCATTCAGACCTAGAAAGCTGGCAATTAAAGTTATTGACCTGGGTATTGCGCTTAGAAAAAGAAGTAAAATCAGTGTACTCCATTAAGACAGACGCAGCTTCTTGCAAAACATCAATCTTAATAGGAAAGGGATATAACCAAGCCGTTTCGGTTAAAAACGGGTTTTTCTGGGTATGGATACTATATCTATAAGATCTGGATATGGCCTGAAACCGAGCATGTGCATCACTGGCCACTGGCACAATTCTATGCACGGCTATGTCTTTGGGCAAAACGGCATTAAGACCATAGACCTGTCTTGAACTAACTTCCAACTCTGTATCAAAATGAAAATAATTCTGTTGGGCGTGAACACCGGCATCGGTTCTGGAAGAACCCGTTAGAGCAAATGGTTGTCTGAAGATGGTTTGTAAAGCATCGGTAACTACAGACTGAATGGTGGTTCCCGTATCCTGAATCTGGAAACCGCTATAGGCCGTGCCCTTGTAAGAAAGCTCCAGAAAGTAGCGTGGCATGGCTTATTTATAGGATGATTTGGCCTTTTTGGGAATGGCACCTACCTGTGGCATGGGTAGATTGAGTATGGCTTCTGGCTCTTGTTCCTTGGCACTTTCTTCTTTCAAGCGCTTTTTAACAGGGGCTGGCAGGTCTTTCATCTCATCCAAAGCAGGTATGAAAATTTGAACAGTATCTAATTTGGATCCATTTAATACGGCATAAGCTTGGTTAATCCCATTCACCCCTACTTTTTCATAAGTCTTGGTCACACTGGTGGTGGGCGCTGGAGCTGGAGATGCAGGTTTATAAACTACAGAAGTACCACTTCCTAAATTGGGATTGCTAATCTTGATCCGTTCGCCCTTGGCATTTTTTGAAATGGTATCAATGACTGGCTTATTTACTTTGTTGTCATAATTGATTTTGGCCAATTCCTTACCTACGGCATTGCGAATTTGTTCTCTAGATACCTGGTCTAATAAGATAAAATTATTGTCAACGTCTTGCTTTAACCAGAATCCACGGTCTTTCTCAGCCAATTGCACCAAAAAGGTTTGGCCTGCAAACTGGTGTTTGGGAAAACTAATGGCCAATCTATAATCAGCCGGGGGCAAACTGGGGATTAATAAGTAACCAGTATTATTAGAATAGAAGACCTTATCTCCCATTTGTACAGTGTAAGGAATTTTGGCTTCTGTTTGAATATAGATAAAGTATGAGCCTTGGGCATGCAAATGCTGCAGACAGAAAAGGCCTGCAACCAACATCAAAATGGATAATCCTTTGCGCTGTTGCTGCATCAAATACGGTTTAAAAGGCAAAACTAAGTCAATTCCCAGAATTCATTCATCCCCAGTTATTGGTATAAATCCCTAGATTTTGCCATTTAACTGATTCTTAAACGTTTAAAACGGTCCTACTATTATCTTTATGCCCATTAAATTAAGCCTCATGAAGCAATTACTTTTAGTTCTTGGCCTTTTTGCCATGGGATTTGCCCAAGCACAACCTGCAAAACCAAACGATGCTTGGAAAAAAATCTATCGCGCTACAGCGCCAAAAATCAATGACCTAGTGCATACCAAACTGGATGCCAAGTTTGATTACAGCAAATCTTACCTGAATGGTAAGACCTGGATTACCCTAAAACCCCATTTTTATCCTACCGATTCTTTGCAATTAGACGCAAAGGGCATGGATATAAAATCAGTTGAACTGGTAAAAGCCGGTAAGAACAGTCCTTTGAAATTTAAGTACGATGGTTATTTCCTAAACGTGCAATTAGACAAGACTTATCAGAAAGACGAAAAATATACGGTCTATATAGTATACACTGCTAAACCCGATGAATTCAAAACTGAAGGAAGCGCAGCCATTACAGACGCCAAGGGTTTGTATTTTATCAATCCAAGGGGTGAAGAAAAAGACAAACCAACCCAGATCTGGACCCAGGGTGAGACCGAAGGAACATCTGTATGGATTCCAACCATTGACCGTCCCAATCAAAAGACCACCAATGAATTTAACCTAACCGTTCCTGCTAAATACGTGACTTTGTCAAATGGTAAATTGGTGGCTCAAATCAAAAATGCCGATGGTACTAGAACCGATAGCTGGAAAATGGATCAACCACATAGCCCCTATTTATTCTTTATGGGCGTGGGCGATTGGGCCATTGTAAAAGACAGTTACAAGGGCAAGGAAGTAAGTTACTATGTTGAGAAATCTTATGAAAAAGTTGCTCGTAAGATCTTTGGTTTAACACCTGAGATGATGCAGTTCTTCTCTGAAAAAGTAACTGGGGTTGATTATCCTTGGGTAAAATACAACCAAGTTGTTGGTAGAGATTATGTAAGTGGTGCCATGGAAAATACCACTGCTACCCTACACCAAGAAAGTGCCCAACAAGACGCTAGACAATTGGTGGATGGCAATGATTGGGAAGGCACTGTTGCACACGAACTATTTCACCAATGGTTTGGAGACTATGTAACAGCAGAGAGCTGGAGCAACTTAACCGTGAATGAAAGCTTTGCTGACTATAGCCAATTACTTTGGTTAGAATATAAGTATGGACCCGATGCTGCTGGATTTGAGCAATACAAAGAAATGGGTTCTTATTTAAGCAGTGGTGGCTCTGGCAAAGACTTGGTACGCTTCTATTATAACGATAAGGAAGACATGTTTGACCAAGTGAGTTATCAAAAAGGTGGACGCATTTTACATATGCTGCGCAACTATGTGGGAGACAAAGCATTTTTTGCTAGCTTGAATAAATACCTCACTACCAATAAATTTGGTAATGGTAGCGCGCACAAACTGCGTTTGGCATTTGAAGAAACTACCGGCAAAGACCTGAACTGGTTTTTCAACCAATGGTATTTTGGAAGTGGCCATCCTAAATTAGAAATCAGTTATGGATATGATGCTGACAAAAAATTAGCCCAGGTATTTATCAAACAAACTCAGAGCGGAGACAAGTTATTTAAACTGCCTGTGGCGATAGACATCTACGAAGCTGGCAAAAAAACAAGACACCAGGTTTGGGCAGAAAACAAAGCCGATACTTTTCAATTTGCAACTACAGTTAAACCCGACTTGATCAATGTTGACGGAGATAAAATTTTATTGGCTGAGAAAAAAGACAATAAGACACTAGAAGAATTTATCTATCAATATACTCATGCAGGATTGTATTTAGACAGAAGAGAAGCCGTTGACTTTGCTAGCAAAAAAATTAGCGATCCCGCAGCTTACCAATTAGTGGTAAAAGCTTTGAACGATCCATTTGACAGGATTAGAGCAAAAGCCTTGGGTAGTTTTGGAGCTGCAAAAATTGATGCTGCAACTTTAGCCAAGATTGAATCTATGGCCAAGGCCGATCCTAAAAGAATGGTAAGAGCTGACGCGATAGACTTATTGGCCAAACAAAAGAACAATGCTTATGCAGCTTTATTTACTGCTGCTACAAAGGATTCCTCTTACACTGTTGCAGGTGCGGGCTTGGAAGCGTTGTCTCAGATTGATAGTACCAAAGCATTTGCCATTGCACAAGCTTTATCAAAAGAACCTAGCAAAGGAAGATTGAATGCTGCTATTTCTAATGTAATCATTGAATTTGGTGATGAATCAGCTTTTGATTTTATCTTAAACAGCTTTACTAGTATGCCATTGGGTCAAGAGAAATTTGGTGCAGTTGCATCACTAGGAGAATTCTTGGGCAAGGTGAACAACAAGCAAAATTTTGAAAAAGGGGTTGATGAGATTGTCAAATTCCGTGACGAAATTCCAGGACAAATTAAAGTGCAAACAGATCCTTATATCAATAACATGATTTTAAAAGCCCTAGCTGCTAAAAAAGAAGCGGCAGGTGCTAAAGCACAGTCTGATTATATCAACAGCAAATTACCAGCTGCAAAGAAATAATTAGCCTCTACTAATTGAAAAAGCCATCTCTTTTGGGGATGGCTTTTTACTTGGTTGATGTTGGGAACATTACTGTTCTACAACTATTTTAAGGACTATCTTTAAAGTCATGGGAGAACTTGTTTCTGTTGTTTCAGTTGTTCCTGCCATGTCTGTAGTTGATTCTTCTTTAAGTAATAATCCATTGTTTCTATTATACCATCGCTTAGCAGTAGTAAAGCCCTTCATATTTTGTTTAATCTCCATTCCCTGCATACTGGCAACTGTGTTAATGCGCGAATCCGTAGTAATATTTAATTCAATTTCTGTTGCAGTTACAGACATCACCGTATAATGATTAACGGTGCGCAAATCTTTACTAATACTACTGTCTGCCCACTGGTACCCTTGAATGGCTTTGGATGCTTCTAATAAAAGAAAATACCTGCTGGCATCATCTGTACTATTAGCAATAGCAGGCAATTGTGCTAGCTGTGTTTTAGAAACCAATTTATTGGAATCCATGACAATGGTCATGGGTTGATTGAGCAGGCTTTTCATAGTACCTAGATCAGCACCCTGCATTCCGTCTAAACTATCGGTATCCATTTTCTGTTCCATACCCATCATATTCATGTTCATTTT
>CAIZMD010000186.1 GCA_903933995.1 uncultured Bacteroidota bacterium | reverse complement strand
CCCGTGGTGTTGATGGCCAGGGTAGCAATTTGCATCCTAGGGCCTTCCATTTCTCCCTTGTTAATGGCTTTCTTAATATCGGCATCGGCGTAGCCAGCACCTTCTGTTCCCAAGTCTCTGATAGTGGTAAAACCATTGAGCAGACTCGGTTTGGCGCTTTTTACAGCGCGGATGGTTCTATAAGGAATGGACTCTTTGAGTACCTGAACGTCATAGTCTTCACTGGTAATATCGCCCTGCAATAACACGTGTGTATGTGCGTCAATTAATCCGGGCAAAACGGTATAAGCTGTTAAGTCAATACTGCTATCAGTTTTTAGATTAAAACCCGCTGCTGGCGCGATGCTCTCTATGAGATTACCCCTCACCAAGATTACTTGATTGCTCAATAATTCTCCGCTCCTAGTATTTAACACTGCACCACATTTAATGGCGATGGTTTTTTGAGCAGACACAATATGTACAGCGCAGAATAATAGGGTAGCGCAAAGCAGTTTTCTAAGCATGGTCTTGGTTTAGACCATCAAGATAGGATGCAATCAGGAAAATGATTTATTCTGTGGAACTATTTTTTTCAGTGCTGGTTGATGGAGCAGAACGGCCCCAGGTACGGCAACGGTTGCGCCATTCTTGTTTCATTTGATCCCTTTCCTCAGCACTCATGCCCTGCCATTTTTCCTTGAGTTCGTTTTTCCAATGACCACCGCCACCACATTGGTTGCAATGATTCTTACCACTTGGAAAACCGCCGAATAAAATTTTACTCAAAACCAATAGACCAATTGCTTGGTAAAAACTAATGGTGGAAACGGTTACAACTTGCGCCAATACCCCGTTCCATAAAAGCATAACCACATAAGCTAGTAATGCTGCAAATGCAATGGCTAAAATGGAGAAGCCAATGATTTTTGTGATCCAAAATTTCTTGTTCATACAATCTATTTAATAATTTAATAAGTCTTGTTTTAAGCCTGCCAATCTTTCTCTCAAATGCAATACTGCATAGCGTTTTCGGCTGATCAAAGTGTTCACGGATTCTCCCGTTTGTTCAGAAATAGTTTTAAATGGAACTCCTTCTAATTCATTGAGCACAAATACCTGTTTTTGATTTTCAGGTAGTTCTTCTAGTGCGGCTTGCAAGGTTTCCCAAAACAGGTTGCGCAAATCATCGGTTTCAGGATTATTGTCTTTTTCAAAATAGAGTTCGGTCCAGTCAAAACTGCTCTCTTCATCGCCCCCGGCATGAATATCTTCAAGCAACTCGGGTTTGTGTTTGCGTTGTTTGTCTGTGATCTTGTTTCTAGTAACCGTGAAGAGCCAAGAAGTGAGCTGTTCAATGGGTTTGGTATTTCCAATAAACTGATAAAATACATCCTGCAGAATGTCTTCGGCATCGGCCTCATTGCTCACCCTTTTACGGATAAAGCCCATTAGCCTCTTGGTATAGGCATTCACCACATCGGTGATATTGCTTCTTCCCTGATCAGTCATGTTTGCCGGTATGGTCAGCGTCTTTGTCATCTATAAACTGGTAGACGCCTGTGAAAAGATAATATTTTAAAAGCCTTGAAAATTCTTGCAAAGATTCATTTTCTTGTTTTAAATGATAATTTGATACAGTAAATCCATTTGCAAAATCTAAAATCTATGTATTTTCAACCCCTAAATCTTGAATATGAAACAACTGTTTTTCCTTTTGTTGGCAGCTACCATGGTAGCCTGTTCTTCTTCTGTAAAAATATCCAATGCGGGTGCTGCTCCTGGTGCAGACTTGGCCAAGTACAAAAGTTTTGACTTTTATAAATTAGATGCCTCCGGCGATACCGTTTCTAAGGGATTCAACGAACGCATGGACATGCTAAAATCCGCCATTGCCGGTGAGTTAACCAGCCGTGGCTATACTCAGTCTAGTAGCAAACCAGACCTATTGGTGAATATTGGTTTACAGGTAGAAGAGAAAGCGCAAACTCGTGAAACCGATTGGCGTACCGATGGTGCTTATAAATACATGGGTCAGCGCAACTATTCTTGGAAGAGTGAAGAAGTGGTAGTGGGTTATTATAAAGAAGGTTCTGTAACCGTACACTTGGTAGACGCTGCCGCCAATGAAATGGTTTGGAAGGGTACGGCTAAAGATATTTTGCCATCCAAGCAATCAAAAGTTCCTGAAGTGGCACAAGCAGGTATGAAAGCTTTGTTTGCCAAATACCCCATTGCTCCAAAACAATAATTTTTAAAATAATATTCGCTGGCGCGATGGGCAACCATCGCGCTTTTTTTATGCATGCTGAGATTTTTTGTCCTTATTTAATCTCAAAGAGTTCCTCCCAACGCGTTGTGTACCTAGGGCTGCGCAGTTCTTGGCGCATTTTCCAGTCTTTGCTGGTGCCCGATGCCGCAAATTTTAAAACGTCATTGCGCATGGCAAAATTGATAT
>CAIZMD010000185.1 GCA_903933995.1 uncultured Bacteroidota bacterium | reverse complement strand
GTCTAATAGAAGAAACAGAGTGGTTGTAATTGGCGTCAAAATTCATCCAGAAATTGATCTTTTTATCCCCCCAATAACCCATATTGACACTAATATTAGTGGCGGTGTTTTTGGTTTCGTTACGCTTGCCATTTACATAGTTCACGTATCTATTGATTCTAGGACCCGCGTCAATATTGAAGTTGAGAGAAGGGATAATATCAAAGCCATAGCCCAAACTTCCTCTTAAATTAAAATTGCCATCCACGTTAATGGACTGATTTACACGGCGTCCTAAGGAATCCACAAAACTATTATTAGAAATAGCTTGGTCAGTAGAAGTGTAATTAACATTGAAAAAGATGCTCCTGCTTTTTAGAACTTTATAATCTGATGCACGCAGGTTTAGGTTATGTACAAATGATTGTTGGAGATTAGGATTCCCAACAGTAATATTTAAGGGGTCTGTATTATCTATTAAGGGTTGAATCTGCGTTAAGGTTGGATTCTTGGTAGATCCGTTATAAGAAAATGAGAATCTTCTTTGTTGCTTAGGCGTAAAGTTTAAACTCACGGCAGGTAAGAAATTATTGAAATTGATGTCTTGATTGTTCCCTTTTCTTACATCAGTCATTCTGTAGTTCACTGTACCTAATCCTGTACCAATGGCAAAATTGAATTTCTTAACATTATAACGAATATTAAAAGCACCAGTGTGGCCAAGGGTATTGAAAATAAAATGGTTGCTCAAACTATCACTTAATACATCATACTTGCCATTACTGGATTTGTTGAAAGTATTGCGTTCAGCATCATTGGTGTTAATACTCAATTTGTAATTCAAAATCAAGAAAGTATTTTTCCAGAGTGGTTCTGTATAAGAAGCAGTAGTGTTGATACTAGACCCAGTTTGCTTATTGACTTTTCGTTGGTCAATATTATCAAGTCTAATCAATAATCCGGTCTGGTCATAGAAACTATTCTTGGCCAATAAAAATCCATTTTCTTCTCTATCAGTAAAGCTTAAATCGGTGTTCAAAGAAATGGTCCTTCCTTTTTTCTTGAACTTTTTGCGCCAGAAAATAGAACTAGTCAAATTTTTATTGTCTTCTACATTATTGGTAGTTCTATCACTTTCATTAATCAATTTTTTGTCTGAACTAATGGATTGTCCCAAGTAATTGCTAAGACCGGAACTCTTGGTGTCACTGGCTTTGAGGGTTACTTTTAAAGAACTACTACTGTCTATATTCCAGTCATAGATACTGCTGAGTCTATTTCTTGTACGCTCGTTGGCTTGTGATTGATTGGTGGTATTGGTAAAGCTAGTATCAGGTAAGATATTTTCTGTAACACTGGTTGTCTTACCCGTTACTTTTAAATTATTGTATTGAAAAGCGTTATTTAATGCGTGTTTGTCTTTGTTCCATTTATTGCTATACAACAATCCTCCTGTGGTACTATTGGGTAAGCCTTGACCCCAACTAAATTCGTCTCCACTCCAATTAATACTAATACCCCCATCGTCACTAACTTCTGTTGTGGTATTAGGATCACCCGCATAGTTTCTGTTCTCATCCCAACTCAAAGTTTCAAACTTGGTATTATCTGTACTAAGATAACCAGCAATTTTCCGCTTACCCTTAAAGGCATTTGCTAATGCTTTGCCACTTCTGTATTGATCAAAATTGGTACCTGCTTCCACCTTACCAAAGAATCCCTTTTTCTTGTCTTCTTTTAATTGCAGATTAATGGTTTTTTGTTTTTGACCATCGTCAATACCAGTAAAAACCGCTTGGTCAGATTTTTTATCAAAAACCTGAACCTTGTCAATAGCATCTGCACGTAAGTTCTTGGTTACAACTGCAGGATCATCACTAAAAAACTCTTCCCCGTCTACCAAGATCTTACTTACTTTCTCTCCTTGGGTACTAATTTCTCCCTTACTATTTACTTGTATCCCTGGCATTTTTTTCAAGAGCTCTTGTACGTCTGCGTTGGGGCCTACATGAAAACTATCGGCTCGATATTCAGTGGTATCACCTTTTACACGAATAGCTGAAATACGTTGTTTCACTATTACCTCTTGAAGCAACGTTGCCCTAGTAATGAGTGGAATCATCCCAAGGGTTTTATCGGCCCCAGCCTCAATACTAATTTGGTCTACATATTCGGCATAGTTAGGGTAGGAGACCATCAGCAAATATTTGCCCGCAGGAACTTGCTTTAATTCAAAGCTTCCCTTGTCATTGGTTCTCACATATTTTACCAAAACAGAATCCTTTGGTCTTAAAATGGAGACCACTGCATTGGACAAATTTTGTTTGTTCAGGGTGTCTGTAATAGTACCCTTGATGCTAGAAGATTGTGCATGAAGTTTACCAAAGCCTATGATAAGGCATAAAAATAGCAGGAGCTGTCTGGTCATGGAGGCAGTTGTTAAGGTATTGGATGCAATTGGACGCAAAATCCATAAATTGTGTAACATTAACTAAATGTTTAGTTGTAAACTTGTGTTAAAGAATTTTCTTATTTGATAATCAGTGATCTATGCCAGTTGGAAAAACAAAGACAAATACCAATATCAAAAAAGAGGATGTAGCTTCAACCAACAAAAGAGTGCAGAAACCAAAAAAAGTTGGAACCGAGCCTATGAAAAAGTATGAGGAATTGCATTTTGTTGATACCAACCAATCCGTTTGGAACTATTCTTTATTTAC
>CAIZMD010000184.1 GCA_903933995.1 uncultured Bacteroidota bacterium | reverse complement strand
TCCTATGCCATTGGTAGAAACGCAATCAGCTTCTAAAGATGGTACCAAAACTATTTCAAGTGATGTATACAAGCAAATTATTGCTGACCTGACTGAAGCGGAAAGCAAGTTGCCGGTTACTGCCACTAACTACGGAAGAGTAACCAAAGGAGCTGCCCAGTTTTTACTAGCTAGGGTATATTTAACAAGAGGTTGGAATTTTAGAAATAGTTTAGGCGGATCAAATGCTGATTTTAATTTGGCATTACAATATGCAGATAATGTTATTGCTACTTACCCATTGGCAGCTAAATACAAAGATTTGTTTCCTGTTAGATCTGAAAATCCTTTAACACAGTATACAGGAGCTCAGAATGATAAGAATGCTGAGATAATTTTTTCTGTTCAGTATAATACTGATGTGCTAACTAATAAAACTGATGCCGCATTTACACAAGATGTTGCAGGTGGTAGCAACCTGCATTCAGTATTTGGTGGCGGTGCTGAAGGGTTTCCTGGATCAAAAGGTAGGACAACTGACTATAATCGTACACAACCAATCTATCCTTTGGGGTCAACCATTTATCGTTTATATGACCCAGTAATGGACGTTAGATATGATCATAATTTCTTGGAAGTTGGTTATGCCCTTTTACCTGTTGCAGGCTTTAAACCATTACCATTAACCAATGCAAATTTGAAAATTGACATTAAAGCTGGTGATACCGTTGTTTATTTTAGACCATGGAATAATCCCGCAACCCTTCCAGCTGATAGAGGTGTTGATGTTGGGGGCACTAGAAAATATTCAGTTATCAATGGAGACGAATGGGGCGGAGGATACAATATTGTTGGAGGTGTAGCAGCTAGTGGTTTCCCTGCGGGAGAACCTCATATGTGGAAATTCTGGCAGCCAGGTATTCCTTATGGAGATGCATTTGGCACACTTAATGAAACCGTATTCCGTTCTGCTGAAGCTTATTTAATTGCTGCAGAAGCCATTTTGAAAGGTGCTACTGGTGCAAAATTAGGTGGAGCTGAAGTTTACTATAACAAAGTACTAGATCGTGCACTTGGTACCAATACTGGAAAAGATCCGCAGTGTGCTAAATTCCCAGAAGATATTAAATCTACTGTTGGAGCATCTTATCGTGCAACTGCCGCTAATATTAATATTGATATGATATTAGATGAAAGAGCAAGAGAATTACTGGGTGAATATGACAGATGGTATGATTTGAAAAGGACTGGTAAATTAATAGAGCGTGTTAAGAAATACAATCCATGGGCTGCTAAAAGCAATACCATTAAGGATATGCATTATCTAAGGCCTATTCCACAAAGTGAAATTGATTTGTCATTCCCAGCAATGACACAGAACCCTGGTTATTAATTTATATTGATGTAAAGGATTTGCTCAGAGATTGTGTAACAGTTTCTGATCAAATCCTTTTTTTATGCTAATCCCCAAAACTTGAAACATACTATCATGGGATACAGAATAATTTTAGCTGTTTGTAATTTGATGTTGATATCTACACTTAATTTGAGTGCACAAGTTGGTAAAACCAATAAGCCTAAAAAGACAGATTTGGTAGAACCCATGGTAGATGCAGCTAACTCTAGATTCTTTTATTTTAGTTCTGCTACAAGACCTTTTGGGATGGTTAACCTTAGCCCCGATATGGTATTAAAGGGGACATGGAATACCGGGTATAGATATAATCAAGATACCATTAAATGCTTTAGTCATATTCATTGCTGGGAACTTTCAGGGATTCCAGTTCTTCCCACTACTGGTAATTTTAAAGGGCAGTTAGGTCCAGATAAGTATGGTTCAAGCTATTCTCATAAAGATGAGATTGCCAAACCAGGTTATCATAAAGTAGTTTTAAAAGATTATGGTGTTACGGCAGAATTAACTTCTACTACACGTGTTGGGTTTCATAAATACACTTATCCAAAATCGGCCCAAAGCCAAATTCTGTTTGATTTTACAACCGTATTAGGTTCTTCAGAAACACAGTCGGCAATAGTTCAAAAAATATCAAACAAATCTATTGAAGGACAAGTGACCATGGCCGCAACCATACGCAGACCCAAACCCATTGTGGTTTATTTTGTGGTTGATTTTGATAAACCATTTGACAGTTTTAAAGGATGGAAAGATGGAAAGTTAATTGAAAATGCCAATCAGATTGAAGGAGCGCACACCGGCGTATACGTAAATTTTGCAACCGATATTGCTGAAGTAAGACAGATGAAAGTGGCCATTTCCTATACCAGTATTTCCGCTGCCAGGAAAAATATGGATGCCGAATTACCACACTGGGATTTCAACAAAATTGTACAAGCTTCAGCAGATGAATGGAATAGTTGGTTAGGTAGGATAGACGTTGAAGGTGGAACCTTATTAGAACAGCGTAGGTTCTATACAGACCTCTGGCATGCATTGCAAGGCAGGAGAATTATGAATGATGTTCAAGGAACCTATATTGACAATACTGGTGCTACTCCCAGAGTAGGTCAGATTCCATTAGATGCAAAAGGGAAACCAAAATTCAATGAATACAATTCAGATTCTTTTTGGGGTGCGCAGTGGTCTTTAAATACGCTTTGGCATTTAGTATATCCTGAAATAACAGAGTCATTTGTCAATTCTTTATTGCAGATGTATGACGACGGTGGTCTGATTCCTAGAGGCCCATCAGGTGGAAATTATACCTATGTGATGACTGGAGCAGCAACCACTCCCTTTATTGTGAGTGCTTATTTAAAAGGGATTCGAGGTTTTGATATTAACAAGGCCTATGAAGGTATGCGCAAAGACCATTTTCCTGGAGGAATGATGAGTAAAGTTGGATAT
>CAIZMD010000183.1 GCA_903933995.1 uncultured Bacteroidota bacterium | reverse complement strand
CAGCTTAAAAAGGCAGATTTGATTTTACATGATATTACTATTGTAGATGTAGCCAATAATAAATTGATCTCGCATCAAACAGTGGTGATTGCAAAAGACCGGATCATAGAAGTAGGAGCTAATGCCATTGGAAAAAAATACCAAGCTGCGCAATCAATTTCTTCTACGGGTAAATATATCATGCCATCTCTTTGGGATATGCACGTGCATTTTGGCGGGGATACTTTAAAAGAAGAAAACAAATGGCTGTTGCCACTTTATTTAGCAGCAGGTGTAACAGCAGTAAGGGATTGCGCGGGCGATATTAGTCTTGAATTATTGGCATGGAAAAAAGCTATCGCCGCAGGCAAATTAGAGGGACCTACCATCTTTACATCAGGCCCTAAGCTAGAAGGCCCAAAATCTATTTGGCCAGGAGACTTAGAAATAGCCAATGAAACAGAAATGAACCTGGCTTTAGATTCTTTGAAAAAATTAGAAGTAGACTTTATCAAGATTACAGACAATACTTTGGATCCAGCGCTGTTCCTAGCATCTATAAAAGCATCCAGAAAAAGGGGATGGAAAGTATCTGGACACGCACCTGTTCAATACACATTGAATGAATTATCTAATGCTGGTTTATCTACGGTGGAGCATTTGTCTTATTTATTAAGGGCAGCATCAAAAGAAGAAGAACGCATAACACTAGCCCGCAGACAAGGAACCCTTAGTGCTAAAGATGCCAATGAACAACTGATGCAAACCATGGATTCAGCAACAGCCATTCGTAAATTCAAAATGCTTGCAGCTAATGGAACAGCGGTAGTGCCTACCATGAATGGATCCCGCGTGGTAGCCTATCTTGATCAAGACAATCACCAAAAGGATGACTATTTAAAATACCTAGGGCCAGCATTAAAGAGAACCTATAATTGGAGAGTAGATAGGGCATCCAAGGATAATGCTCCTGCCATTGCTGCAAGACATCAAAATTTTGAAACCGCAGCACATTTAATTCCTTGGTTGTATCAAGCAGGTGTGCCATTCTTGGCTGGTACCGATGCTGGTTATTTGAATTCTTATAATTATCCCGGTATTGGTTTGCACCAAGAAATGGCCATGATGGTGCATTATGGTTTACCCATTCATGAAGCACTCAAAGCATCGGTGATTATTGGTCCTGCCTTTTTCAATTTGTCAAAAGACTTTGGCGCAGTGTCTACTAATAAAATGGCAGACCTTTTAATCCTTGACGCTAATCCTTTGACCAATATTCAGAACACCCAAAAAATCAATAGCCTGATTAGAAAAGGTGTTTACCTAGACAGAAAAGCATTGGACAAACTATTGGCTGATACTGAGCAAAAAGTAAAGACTAAAGAAGCTGCTGAGAAAAAAGGCGCTAAAATTTAAAAAATAGTTTCTTCTGGTATAACCAATAACAGATGCCCCACATGGCCAACCAAACGGAACAGCTGGTGAGTATCTTGGCGCTGTATTCGCCGCTCCAAGCAAATAGGAGTTTGACAAAGGGCTCCAATATATGTTGTAATAATTCAGCCCCACCAATATTAAAAAACAAATAGATAAACAAACTATTGGACCCTACAATGATAAAGAATTTGGCGCCCTTGGTAAATTGATGTTGTACGTCTATTAACCAATAGGAAAAGGATAATACCAGGATGGCCCATCCGCCACTTGCAAAAACAAAAGAACTAGTAGCTATTTTTTTAATGATGGGTGTAATGTTTAATAAGTCTAAACTATAACCAAATAGCATACAAAAAACGCCAGCTAGCACTAGGCTTTGAATTTTTTCCAGAGCAGGTTTTTCTTGCATCAATAATTTGCCGCAAAGCACGCCCCAAATAGTATGTGCCGTTGTAGAAACAGCATTTAAACTTGACCAGATAGAAGCTTTCTCTACTCCTTCAATGGTGTTATTAAACCATGCCCCCAGATTTTCATATGGCACCCAAGGATGGTTAAATCCATCAACTGGAAAATACCGGTAAGCAAGGTCAATCAATAAAAGCAGGATTAAAGAAAAACCCATTTGAAATTTGAATGATTTGTCTCTGATTAAAAATGCTACTAGGTAAGTAACCGATAACTGTGCCAATACATTTTGAAACCTAAACACCAAGTGACCTGCGTTTACAAAATACAAACCCCATCCAAAGAACAACAATAAACCTGCTCTCTTAAATGCGTGTTGGGTAATGGTTTTAATGGATTCGCCTGCTTTTTGCCTATTGGCCACAGCAAAGGGAATAGACACCCCCACTATAAACATAAAGAAGGGTTGAATCAAATCCCAAAAATACAGTCCATGCCACTCATGATGATCCAATCTTTGACCAAGACCTTTAATTAATACCCAATCAGATTCTCTTAAATGTTCATACAACCCACTTGCTTCACCCGCTAAGAGGAACATGGTAATGCCTCTAAAAAAATCTACTGATAGAATTCTGGTTGATGGGGAATTTAGTTGCATATAGTAAGCATAAAATTTGGAGTGCTAAT
>CAIZMD010000182.1 GCA_903933995.1 uncultured Bacteroidota bacterium | reverse complement strand
GTGGATTGTTACTTAAAGTTACGAAACTTTAACGGAAGAGGAATATAGTGAAGAAAGTGAAGAGTTAAGAGTGAAGAGTGAAGAATGGGGAGAAGAGAGTGAAAAGTGAAGAAAAGGAAAGACAATCTTACAACTCATCAGAAAACGGGTTTTATTTGGCCGTCTAGTTTTTTCAGGATATAAATTTTCTTGTTCTCTAAATAGTCTGGAATGGGATTGTCCCTTTTGAATCTAATGGGTTGAATATCGAATTCATTAAAGACTTTGAAAGACTTGTTTGACAAATTATTCAGAAATGCTTCCTTGTGTTTGATGAGCAATTTGGAAAAATGGTACATAGATTCAAAGCCCTTAAATACTTGGTCGCTGGGTCTTGCCTGAAACTTGTTTCTATATTTATTGCTAATGGAAATGGCAATCTTATCCGTTCTTGGAAAATGATAGGGGCTGCTGTAAATAATTTCTATGCCTTTGTATTCAGGCTTTGCTAAGTCTTTAAAGCCATCCCAAGTGGGCATACCAATCACCGTTCCTTTGTAGTCTTTATTGTCAGCCAATGTTTTAACTATGGCAGTACCAAAAGGTTCATTCAGACTCCCACAAATCAAAACATTGTTGCGATTACTATCCAAGCTTGTTAATAGTGTCTGTTGATTTAGACTATCAACCATTTCTACTGTTTTGATTCTCAGAGCAAGTGAAGGAGTTTTCTTTTGAAGCTCTGTAAAAAAACTCTGAATCATGTCTTCCAGTGCTCCTTTACGTTTGATCCAGATTAAATTATCGGTACTATGAAAACGCTGTAAATATTTGTAAAGGGCATCAATATGCGTTCTCAATGTAGAATTGACCAAAATAAAATAGGGGTTCTCTGTAACACCGCCATCATTGGGATAGGTTTCAGAAATCAGGGCTATTTTTCTGCTCAGGGCAAAATCAGCCAAGGCTTTGATTTCATTTCGGTTGTTAAAAGAAGCAATGATTAAGGAAACCCCTTCTAGGTCTGGCTTAGACAAAATCTCTTGAATGGCTAATTCGCTTTGTTTGCTATCATATATGAGTACTTCCGCATTCACCCCTTCTGCATTCAAAGAATCAATGGCCATCATGACCCCATTGTAAAATTCTAATCCAGGTAATAGGAATTTTGGCAAATTGGTATTACCCAATTTAAAATTATTACCATTAAAAGCCGAGTCCAAATACAAAGGAGCAAATACAGCTATTTTAGTAGTTGCTTCCTGTGCACGCGATTCTTGGATAGTAAATAAACTAACCAACACCAACAGCAATACTATAATTGAACCTTTCATTTCTTTTCTATTAGTTGTTTACTCCCATTCAATGGTAGCAGGGGGTTTGCTGCTGATATCATAAACAACACGGTTGATGCCGCGTACATTGTTGATGATCTCATTAGAAATATCGGCCAGAAATTCATAAGGTAAATGAGCCCAATCTGCAGTCATGCCATCTACAGAAGTTACGGCCCTTAAGGCTACAGTAAATTCATAGGTTCTTTCATCACCCATAACACCTACTGATTTTACCGGAAGTAAAATGGTTCCTGCCTGCCAAACAGCACTATATAAACCGTGTTTTTTCAAACCAGAAATATAGATATCGTCGGCAGCTTGTAATAAAGCCACTTTTTCTTCTGTGATTTCTCCTAGGATTCTAATGGCCAAGCCTGGTCCTGGAAAAGGATGTCTATTGATCATATCGGCAGGTATGCCTAATTCCAAACCAACCCTTCTAACCTCGTCTTTAAACAAGGATCTCAATGGTTCAACCAATGCCAATTTCATGCTATCTGGTAAGCCACCCACATTGTGGTGAGACTTGATGGTTTGAGAAGGTCCATGTACACTTACGCTTTCAATCACGTCTGGATAGATAGTTCCTTGGGCTAACATTTCAATCCCGGTTAGGATTTTGGCTTCTTGGTCAAAAATGTCAATAAAGCCCTTGCCTATGATTTTGCGTTTTTCTTCAGGGTCAGACTTGCCTGCTAGTGCTTTGTAAAAATGATCTTTTGCATCAACCCCTTTTACATTCAAACCAATTTGATGATAGGTTTCCAATACTTGTTCAAACTCGCCTTTGCGTAACACTCCATTGTCAACAAAAATGCCAAAAAGATTATTGCCAATGGCTTTGCTGATAAGGGTAGCAGCAACTGTACTGTCCACACCACCACTCAATGCCATGATTACTTTACGGTCACCAATTTTTTCTTTTAATTCTGCAACAGTTTGGCTAATAAAATGCGCAGGAGTCCAATCGGAACTGCAGCCACAAATATTATTCAAGAAATTTTTGATAATGGTCTTGCCTTCTGTGCTATGGTAAACTTCTGGATGAAATTGCAATCCATACAAGGGTTGCGAATCTGTTGAAGTCTTTTTAAAAGCGGCTATTGGAATACTTTCGGTTGTAGCCAATACTTCAAAATGTTCTGGTAAGGCAACAATAGAATCACTATGACTCATCCAAACCTGCGTATTGTCCGTAATACCATTTAATAGGGTATCAGATTTGACAATTTGCATTTTGGCCCTACCATATTCCCTTTTATTAGACTTGTCCACTTTACCTCCATATTCCTTTGCGGTCAATTGGGCACCGTAACAAACGCCTAAAACGGGCAATTTTGCTACAAAAGAGGGGATATCAACGGTAGGAGCATTGGGCTCATTCACACTAAAAGGAGAACCACTCAGGATAATCCCTTTTAATCCAGGTTCAAATTCAAAGGATTTATGAAAGGGAATGATTTCACAATATACATTGGCTTCACGCACCGCACGGGCAATTAATTGGGTGTACTGACTACCAAAATCTAGGATTAATATCTTTTCTGTCATGCTTGCGAAGGTAACAGAAATTTCTGTGGTGCTGAAAGCGGATAAATGGTAAAGTAAATTTAAATACGGGTTGTGGCTACAGTGCCAATTGGCTAACTTGGCATTATAATTTTAACACATGAAACAATTAGCATCCCTTTTGGCCATCTTGGTCCTTTTTTCTTCCTGTCGTCTATTTGGCTATAAACATATAGAAGGAAATGGCAATATAATAACCCAAACCAGAAATGTAGGAAAAGCTAGCAAGGTTAAATTGGCCGGTAGTTTTGACGTGGAATTAACCCCTGGAGCGGTAACCAAGGTAGAAGTAGTAGGAGACGATAATATCCTCCCTTTTATTTTTACCGAAGAGCGTGATGGTTTTTTGGTGGTTAAGTCAAAAGAACACATGACTTATAATAGCACAGAGGGAATTAAGATCAAGATTACAACTCCTCAGTTGGAAAATCTACAGTTAGCGGGAAGCGGGAATATTATTGGTCAAGGCAAGTTTGTAGGTTCTGAAAAATTGGTTTTAAAAATTGCCGGTTCCGGCGATATTAAATTGGAAGTAAATACTCCCAAAATTGAATCAGATATTGCAGGAAGTGGTTCCATTAGTTTATCTGGAGAAACCAAGGACGAAACCATCAAAATTGCTGGTTCTGGAGATTATTTAACAGAAGGTTTGATGGCAGAAAATGCTACTGTAAGAATTGCCGGTCAGGGCGATGTAAAATTGTTCACTTCTACTACTTTAGACATTCATATTGCCGGATCTGGAACCGTATATTATAAAGGCAATCCCAGCATCAAACAAAAAGTGGCCGGCAGCGGCGATATCAAAAAGATAGAATAATTACTCACTAACACTGAGCTAACTTAATAACAAAAGCGCCCCATTGAGGCGCTTTTGTTGTTTTATGATAAATACCCTCTCCCTTATACTCTTCACTCTTCACTCTTCACTCTTCACTTCTCCAATCGGTAGATGGGATAGCGCAAATGCGCAGGTTCATACCAAGGAGATTTTTTGTAAACAAAATCCAATTGTGCATTGGCCGATGCTGCAAATGCAGGTTCCGCTTTCTTTTTATCCTCTAGTTGTTGTTTTACTTCAGGATGACTAGCCAAAAAATCTCCTGCTACGTCTTCCCATCTATAATTGCTATAACCCTCTTTCTGTTGCAAAATGGCATCAAAAAAGTTCCAAGCAAAATAGCCGTCATCGCCGGTAGGCTCAAGGGTTTCCACCAGAAAACGGTCAGCAGCTTGGCCAGTAGGAATGATGATATCTCCTTTTCTAAAAGCAATTTTTTGAAGGCGGGTACTTGTTTTTACATCGCTATGGCGATAGTGTTTTTCATAAGCCCTTGTACTTGTTTTATAGTCATCAATTCTGTACGCATTTACCTCTATGATACTATCTTTTTCTAAGGTTTTATATTGAACAGCATTGGCTTGAAGCAGTTGTATAACCGCATGCCATCCTTGTGGAATAATATAAGCAGCTGGTTTGCGAACAATTTTTTCGGGAATGGCAAAATTGTAAAATTTAACTGCTTTACTAAAGGGTTTGGAATGGTCATAAAACATACGTGGCATTCCTGTTACAGTACTAGGTTTCCTGCCCGTTTCATAGCCATTGAATTGAATCATTTGGTATTTGCTGGTATCTGATTTATAACCCAAAGCAAATTCATCTTGTTTCTTTACAGCTTCTATAGCTGCTTTCCTAGCTTGCTTAATGGCTTTTGCTTGTTGAGAACCCTGGTCCAAAATGGTTTGCATTAATGCATAAGTTGATTTAACCCTGTCTGCAAAGGGTTTGAGCATATGGGTTTCTGATAAAAAACCCATGGTCTGAAACAAGGCGGCATAACCACTGCTAAACCTAGGAGGGTCATAAAAATAATTCCAACCTTTTTCTGGATTGCCATCTTCAAAATTGACATAGGGAGTCATGGTCATTTTCTTGGCTTCCATTCCTTTGAATAAAGAAGGCTCAAATACATCATGTAAGTATTGACCAATGGATCCTCCTAGCTTATTATGTTGCGTAGTTAAAAGCGTCATGGTATACTGATAATCGGCGCCATCACTCACGTGGTTGTCCAAGAAAATGTCGGGATTGAGCCATTGAAAAATTTCGGCAAAACTTTTGGCTTCCTTGCTATCGGATTTGATAAAGTCTCTATTCAAATCCAGGTTTTGAGCATTTCCCCTAAACCCATATGCCAAAGGCCCGTCTTGGTTTACTCTAGAAAAACTTCCCCTGTTCAAGGATCCCCCAATATTGTAAATGGGTAGAATTGCCAAAACCACATTGTTAGGTGCTTTTATTTTGCCCGTAACCAAATCTCTTAATAACATCATGCTGGCGTCTATTCCATCTGGTTCACCAGGGTGAATCCCATTAATAACAAAGATTACCAGCTTCTCTTGTTCCTTCCATTTGTTGGGATTGAATTGTTTATCGGATGAAAACAATACTAGATTCAAAGGAAGACCTGCATCAGATTGTCCCATGGTCTTCCATTGAATATTTGCCGATTTATTGGCAAGTTGCTTATAAAAAGCAATGCATTCCTGATAAGTGGCCGATGCTTTTCCATTGCTAGACTCAAATGGGGTAGTGGGAATTTGGGCATCAATTGTTAAGGTTAATACTAGAAAGCTGAAAACCAGATATTTTTTCATTACTTTATGGTTGAAATTTTATTCAATATAATGGAAATTGGCAATAGGATCTTATTGATTGAGGATGAACCCAAATTAGGAAAGGTAATTTTGGATGAGTTGGTTCGTCAGGGCTATAAAGTTGATTTAGCGGCAGATGGATTGGTTGCTGAGCAGTTTTTCAAACAATTCAACTATGCATTAGTATTGATGGACATCAATATTCCCTATAAGAACGGGTTTGTTTTGTGCAGAGAATTTAGGGCTTTGAAAAAAAGCATTCCCATTATTGTATTAAGTGCTTTAGGAGAAATCAGGGATAAAGTAGAAGCCTTTAATTTAGGCGCCGATGATTATATAGTCAAGCCATTCCATTTTGATGAACTCTTTGCTCGAGTTAAAGTTTTTTTGAAAAGATCAGACTTAAAAGAGGAAGACGTTAAAATCATTTTGGACGATTTAATCATTGATTTTAGAAATAAGACGGTGGTGCGTTCAGGTGTAACCGTCAATCTTACTGCTAAGGAATTTACACTATTGGTTTTGCTAGCTAGAAATAGGGGCAAAGTCATTTCAAAACAAGAAATCTTGGAAAAAGTATGGGATTTGAGTTTTGATACAGGTACCAATACCATTGAGGTCTATATTAGTTTCCTCAGGAATAAATTAGACAAGCCATTTGAGAATAAATTGATTCATACCAAACCAGGCTTTGGATACTATATCAAGTAAACCAATGGTATGAATTTAAAGCTCAGATTTGCCCTGATTTTTAGTGTTTTTGTAGCTACTATCTTGGCTATTTCTTCCCTTACTATTTATTATTTGTATTTTAATTATCGGGAAGAAGAGTTTTTTAAACGGATTGAGTCAGAGGGAAGATTGTACCATGATATTGTGTCTCAAATCAAGGACCCAGATCAAACCGCCATTTCTAGATTAATTTCAGGTGGTAGAACCAATTCCTTACCATCGGAAAGATTAGCCGTTTTTGATTCTACTGGAAAGTTGATCCACAAATTGCCTGATTCTGTTAATATAACCTTAGATAAATCTTTACAATCTAAGCTCCTGAAAACAGGGATAAGTAGGTTTAAGATTGGGGATTATCAATACGTAGCATCCTATACAGCCGACACAAAATTATATACAGTATCCAATGCTTATGACTTATATGGGTATAGCAAATTGCAAAATCTAAAATTGATTTTGTCCATTGTATTTGCAGGGGGTATGTGTGTCACCTGGTTATTTTCTTTTTTCTTTGTTCAACAAGCTTTCAAGCCATTGTTAGCTTGGACTGACCAGATTAAACAGACCACTATTCAAAGTTTAAAGGGCAGATTACAGCCAATTAAGAACTATCCAGAAATGAATGCAGTGGCAGCTAGTTTTAATGCCATGATGGATAGATTGAGTAGGGGATTTGAATTTCAAAGAAGTTTTGTGCAGCAGGCCTCTCATGAATTGAGAACACCATTGGCTATCATGTTATCTCAAACAGAATCTGCATTAAATAATCAATTAAATGAAACGCAGTATCGGGTGTTATTGGCTTCATTAAAAGAAGATCAGCAATACCTTATTGCCTTAACCAATTCCTTGTTAGCCCTTTCTCAGTATGAGCAATTGCAATTTCAAAAAGATTGGCCAGAAATTAGAATAGACGAATTAGTAGTGGAAGCAACCAGTCAGTTAATGCAAATGTATCCAGACGCCCAGGTTAATGTTGGATTTAAGGAAATGCCAGAGTCTGATAAAGCATTTATTGTTAAAGGGAATGACGCTTTGTTAAAATCAGCCTTTTTGAATTTGTTGAAAAATGCCTATGTCTATTCTTCCGATAAAAAAATCTCCGTTTTAATGTCTGCATTAAACGAGCAAGTTTTAGTGATGGTAGAAAATATGGGTCAAACCCTCTCTCAAGAAGAAGCCCAGATGGTCATGGAGCCTTTTTTCCGGGGTAAAAATGCCATTAATGCCAATACCAAGGGATTTGGATTAGGGCTCTCTATTGTGGTCAGGATCTTGCTTGCTCACCATGCAAGAATTGAATACCATAGTCCTGCAGTTAATGACAACCAATTTACAGTGGTGCTTCCTCAATCTAATGATTAGGGTAGGGTATAGGCACAAAAAAGCCATCCCGATGGTTCAGGATGGCCGGTAAGCTTATTTAAACTGCTTAATTAAGCAGCAGTAACGTTCGCTTTTTTTGCAAGCTTGCTTTTCAAATTGGCTGCTTTGTTCTTGTGGATGATGCCACGTTTTGCCAACTTGTCAATTTGAGAGATAACATCAGGTAATTGCTCGCCGTAAACTTTTACGT
>CAIZMD010000181.1 GCA_903933995.1 uncultured Bacteroidota bacterium | reverse complement strand
CGATCTGGAGGCCCTTTTTTTTATAACACTTATTCAGTGGTGAAAGGTGCCGATCACGTAATACCTGTTGACGTATACATACCAGGTTGTCCTCCCAGACCAGAAGCTTTATTGCACGCTTTAATCAGTTTGCAAGAAAAAATCAAGTCTGGCATGACTAGGGAACAAATGAAACAGTTACCATAAACATATTTAAGATCATGACCAACGAGGAACTGAAAAACGCCCTTACCGAATTACTACCACATGCCGTTTTTGAAGACGGTGGAGAATGGGTAAATCTGTTTGTGGAAGCTGCAGATTGGAAAGCATCGGCCCAAAAACTCCGTTCATGGGAGTCCGGCCCTTTTAATTTTATGTTCTGCATTACCTGTGTAGATTGGAAAACCCATTTTACCATGGTTTACCACCTAAGAAGTACCACTACTTTAGACAATATAGTAGTTAAAGTAAAATTAGATAGAAGCAATCCAGCAATTAGTACCGTTTCTGATATCTGGCGTACAGCAGAATTTTTGGAACGGGAAGTGTATGATTTATTTGGCGTTCAATTTTTGGAACATCCAGATTTAAGAAGGTTGCTCCTAACAGATGATTGGGTTGGATATCCTTTGAGAAAGGACTATGAAGACCCCATTAACATGATCAAACTTTAACGCTTCAAAGCAAGATTCGTTTCTTGAAAAACAAATTACAATGGTTGAAGAAATAGGAAAAACAGTAGAAGGAGATTTGGTCATCAACGTTGGTCCACAACACCCTGCCACGCACGGCGTTTTGCACTTGGTGATTACCTTAAATGGAGAAACCATTAAAAAAGTGGAACCCCATTTGGGTTATATCCATCGTTCTATTGAAAAAATGTGTGAGAGCTTGAGTTATAGACAATTCATCTATACTACTAGCCGTATGGATTATCTCTCTGCACATATTAACAATCATGCATGTGCCCTTTGTGTTGAGAAAGGTTTGCAAATTGAAGTACCAGAACGAGCACAAGTGATTCGAGTGTTGATGGATGAGCTCACAAGAATAGCCTCCCATGAACTTTGGTGGGGTGCTATGGCCATGGACTTAGGGGCTTTCACTCCCTTCTTCCACGCTTTCCGCGAAAGGGAAACCATCAATGATATTATGGAAGAAACCTGTGGTGCTAGATTAACCATGAACTATATGGTTCCAGGTGGCGTAATGGCAGATTTACACCCTAATTTTCAATCAAGGGTAAAGAACTTCTTACAATTATATAAAAGTAAGATTCACGAATACGATGAGATGGTAACAGGAAATATTATTTTCCAAAACAGGATGAAAGGTGTTGGTTACTTATCTGCTGAAGACGTGATTTCTTATGGTGTTACTGGCCCAGCTGGCCGAGGTAGTGGTGTTTCTTGCGATGTGAGAAAACTATATCCTTATGAGATCTATAGCAAACTCCAATTTGATGAAGTATTGGAAACTGCCGGAGATAGTTTTGCTAGGTATATGGTACGCTTAAGAGAAATGCAACAATCCATTCGCATAGTAGAACAATTGATAGACAATATTCCAGAGGGAGAATACCAAGCCAAAACCAAAGCAGTATTGAAATTGCCCAAGGGCGAATTCTACCAACGTGTAGAAACTGCAAGAGGGGAATTAGGGGTTTATATTGTTAGTGAAGGTGGTACAACCCCATATAGAATCAAATTTCGTTCACCTGGATTTTCCAATCTGTCTGCATTAGATCATATGACACGTGGGGGAAAGATTGGGGATCTGGTAGCATCCATGGGTACCCTTGATTTGGTAATCCCAGATATTGATAGATAATTAGCAACATTTTTTCATACCTAAGTGGCGATACATGTTTAGTTTAGAAAGTATAACAACCTTGGTGCAGGATTGGCTGAACAAGACCTTCCCTCCCAACCT
>CAIZMD010000180.1 GCA_903933995.1 uncultured Bacteroidota bacterium | reverse complement strand
GTTCTTTCCTAAGAAATGGATAGTACCTATTGGATTGCTGTATGCCCTACTGGTGGGTTATTCAAGGGTATACCTTGCACAACATTTTCCATTAGATGTTGGTGGTGGATTCCTTGTTGGATCCCTGAGTGTTTGGCTATCAGTTTATATGCAAAAGCTCTATGAACAGAGCCTTAAACAACTCAACTAGTCTTTCCAACGCCACTCTCCCGCAATTTGCAATGGTTCGTTCAGGTTATTTTTGAGTAAGAATTCCTTTGTTTCGGCATCTGTAAAATGCTTGGCTGTAATCACGGGTGCATCCGCAATACCATAAGCTAACATGGCATTAAACCTGACAGTATTCACCATTCCTTTTTTGTCTACTAAACTAAAATTATCGCAGTCTGCGTGATAACAAGGGCCTGCATTATTGGGCAATTTTCCGCCTGCTGCGCCACCTGTTGGAACACCTTGTAACATAAAGGGTTGGTGATCACTGTGTAATCCTGCACCACTGCGGAAAGTATTTTTAAAACTACTATCTAATGTATTGGCAATGGTTCCAATTGACTGAAATAAAGCTTTACTGCCCTCATCAGTACTGGAATAACCAGTGGGATCATTGGTCATATCGTAATTGAGCATATAACGCAATTGGTCAATGGTCTTGTCTTTGATGGCAGCATCTACATAAGCTTTTGATCCTAACAGGCCTTCTTCTTCACCCATGAACATGACAAATTCAATGGTTCTATCTGGTTGCAATTTTAGTTTGGCAAAAGTGCGGGCCATGTCTAATACAGAGAAGGAACCAATTCCATTGTCAATGGCACCTGTAGCCAAATCCCAACTATCTAAGTGACCGCCAACTGCAATCTTTTCATTGGGATATTTTTTCCCTTTTATGGTAGCCACCACATTTCTGGCTTTGATTAAACCAGAAATATTATTCATCTTAATATGCGTATATAATTTTTGCGTTTGTAGGGTTTCACGCAATTTAAAACCATCTTCCATACCAATACATACAGCAGGAATAGGAATCAATTTACCGGTTACTGATGCAGTTCCTGTTAACAAGATGCCCCCTTTAGCGGTATTGATAATGATAATCCCTTTTGCTCCCCATTTGGTGGCAATGGCAGTTTTTTCTGAACGATGCAAGGTTTTGGTTCCTGCTTTTGATCCTGGAACAACGCCTAAATAAACTAGGGCAATTTTACCCCTTACTTTATCAGGTGCAGCTTGATAGTCTTCTTCTAAACCATTTCCCATATCTACCACTTCGTTAGAAACATCGGCTTGAACGGGAGAATGTGCCAGTGTTACAGATTTGATTGGTACTAAATGATTGGTATCTGTTCCAATAGCAACTGCAATATTACCCCTGCTCCAACTTTCTACTTCAAAGGGTTGGTATTTGAGATTGGTGAAGCCATATGACTTGAGTAAGTTATAGGCATAATCTTCTGCTTTTTTACCATTGGCTGATCCAGTTAATCTGTGTCCAATAGTAGATGTTGCCTCTTTCAAGGTTTCATAAGCCCTAGAATGATCTAATGCTTCTTGATTGATATTGGCAAAAATGGTTTTCCACTCGGGTTTGTCTTGAGCAAAACAAAATTGACTTACACCTAAGACCATCATCAATAACAGAGAAAATTTCCTATTCATGTTCATTTGCTTTTATATACAGCACAATATAATGGTGAATTCCATTTTGTGCTGAAAAAATAGGCAGAAATCAAATTTCAAGAGTCCTTAGGCCTTCTATAACGGCAAAAGGGTCAACTTGAGGTTGCCCTTTCACATCTTAACGTAGTTTTCCTCCCCCCGGATTAAAATCTACGAAAACAATAAAAATGCCCCTGAAACCAGGGGCATCAAATGGGATAATTATAAGATAATCACGCTGTTATTACCACCAAATACATTGGGGCTCAAACTATCTGCTTCTGGCTCATTTAGCCACTCGGTAGCATTTACGCGATATTTGAATTCGTGTTGTGAATTCTTTGGCAAAGAAACTTCAACGCCAAAACTGCCGTCTTTTTTCTTGCTCATAACAATGGAATTTTCCCAATCGCTATTCAGACCTAGGATTTCAATGGTTTCAGCATTTTCAAGGCTAAAACTGAATTTTACTTTGCAATAATCCTTTGTCTTGAAGTAGGTTTTTTGTAACATTTTGAGTGTTTTGTTCAAGCTTTAATACCCTTTTGAAAAAAAGGTAACCCAATATAGGGTCATAGATATCCACAGGTTAATATGATTTTTGTTTATAATATCGCCCCGCGAAACCCAAAGAAACCTATAGAAACCCAGTCAAACCTGCTCTATAGGGGTATTTTGACCGGAAGAGGGTATATTTAACAGAACCATTTCAAACGTTTGAAACCATGCAATACAAAGGAATTTGGGCATTAATTGCCCTATTGGGTACCCATATTGGTTTGGCACAATCTCCTATCTCCCATATGGAGCCCATTGGTTTTTCTGCTGTTACCATTAATGACGGTTTTTGGAAACCCAAACAAGACCTGTTGGCTACTACCACTTTAAAAGCCTGTATCTATCAAACAGAAACGGCCACCCCGCGCTTGAGAAATTTTCAGAAAGTGGCCAGAAAAAAAGGCGAAAAACACGAGGGCATATTTTATGATGACTCTGACGTGTTCAAAGCCTTAGAAGCCATGGCCTATTCATTGAAAAATCATCCGGACGCTACCATGGAAGCAAAGGCAGATGAATGGATTGAGATCATTGCAGCAGCTCAACAACCAGACGGTTATTTAAACACATTCTACACTTTAAATGAACCTCAAAAAAGGTATACCGATATGAGTATGCATGAGGATTATAATGCAGGCCATATGATTGAAGCCGCAGTGGCCTATTTTAATGCAACTGGCAAAAGAAAATTCTTGGATGTTTGCATTCGTTGGGCCAATCATTTTGACGCCATATTTGGACCAGGTAAACGTCATTGGGTAACAGGTCACCAAGAATTAGAATTGGCCTTGGTTAAATTGTACAAAACCACCAAGGACCAGAAATATTTAAAACTGGCTGATTGGTTATTGGAAGAAAGAGGGCACAAATATGCCAAGGGTTAT